>JARLHW010000262.1 GCA_031292075.1 Desulfosporosinus sp. | reverse complement strand
GACCACTCACGAATCATATCCGGTGAAGCTAAGCCGATACGCATGCGGTCGAAGTTATTGACGTCTAGCAATCCTTATCGCTCCTTTCGTCCGGGGGACTATTTGAGATCGCCAAGATCTATATCTTCTTCCTCAAGGACTCCCTCATTTAATTCATCGAGTGACTCATCATCATCCGTAATGAGTTCATCCTCGTCGTTAATAAGTTCATCCTCATCAATAATGAGTTCATCTTCATCCTTAGCAGCAACTAAGCGAGTTGCCGGAGGCGGAAGTTCCTCATGTAGATCAATGCCGAGTTCCTTTGCTGTCTCAGTAATATCCTCATCGGTATCATGAATCGCAATTTCGCGATCATCTGCTGATAAGACCCTTACATCGAGCCCCAGGCTCTGCATTTCTTTGATCAATACCTTAAAGGATTCAGGAATTCCCGGTTCAGGGATATTTTCACCTTTGACAATCGCTTCATATGTCTTCACACGTCCGACAACATCGTCTGATTTTACAGTTAAAATTTCTTGTAGTGTATACGCCGCGCCATAGGCTTCCAAAGCCCATACTTCCATTTCCCCGAAGCGTTGACCCCCGAATTGAGCTTTACCACCCAACGGCTGCTGTGTTACAAGCGAGTATGGACCCGTCGAACGAGCGTGGATCTTATCATCAACCAGATGGTGCAGCTTAAGCACATACATATAGCCAACAGTGATCTTACTGTCAAATGAGTCTCCTGTTCGCCCATCATACAGCACGGTCTTTCCATCGCTAGAAAGGCCAGCTCTCTCCAAAGTCTCGAAAATGTCCTCTTCAGTTGCACCGTCAAAGACCGGCGTTGCAATGCGAATTCCCAGGGCCTTAGCCGCCCTGCCTAGGTGCGTTTCCAAAACCTGACCGATATTCATACGCGATGGGACACCCAAGGGATTAAGAACAATTTCAACAGGGGTGCCATCCGGCATAAATGGCATATCCTCTTGACGCATGATTCGCGAAATAACCCCTTTGTTCCCGTGGCGGCCCGCCACCTTGTCTCCCACGGAAATCTTCCGCTTTTGAGCAATGTATACACGCACGAGTTGATTGACACCGGGAGATAATTCATCTCCGTTTTCGCGAGTGAAAACCTTGACATCGACAATCTTCCCCGCTTCGCCGTGAGGCACACGCAAGGAAGTATCCCGTACCTCACGCGCCTTTTCCCCAAAGATCGCGCGCAGGAGACGCTCTTCCGCCGTGAGCTCCGTCTCGCCCTTCGGGGTAACTTTTCCGACTAAAATATCCCCTGGCCGAACCTCTGCTCCGATCCGGATAATTCCACGCTCATCAAGATCCTTCAAAACGTCTTCTCCAACATTGGGAATGTCTCGAGTAATCTCTTCAGGACCAAGCTTTGTATCCCGCGCATCAGACTCATACTCTTCAATATGAATGGATGTATAGTAATCTTCCCGGAGAAGCTTTTCGCTAATCAGAATTGCATCCTCATAGTTATACCCTTCCCAGGTCATGAAGGCCACTAGTACATTGCGCCCCAGCGCAAGTTCTCCGTGGTCAGTCGACGGGCCATCTGCGATAATTTGGCTTGCTTCAACCCGTTCTCCCTTCATCACAATAGGTCTCTGGTTAATGCAGGTCCCTTGGTTGGAACGCGAATATTTGAGCAACTTATGTTTCTCTGTTGTTCCATCATCATGAAGGACAATAATTTCGTCCGCAGTCGCCCGTTCCACAACTCCAGCTCGTTTAGTGACTGCACAAACGCCAGAGTCCTTTGCTGTCTTGTATTCCATCCCTGTTCCAACATAAGGCGAATCTGTACGTAAGAGAGGTACGGCCTGCCGTTGCATGTTCGATCCCATCAAGGCCCGATTTGCATCATCATGCTCTAGGAAGGGGATAAGAGCCGTTGCGATCGATACCATTTGTTTGGGGGAAACGTCCATGTAGTCGACTTGACTAGGCGACACGTGAACAAAGTCCGGGCCATGACGACCATCAATTTTATCTCCCACAAAATTGAAATTCTCATCAAGTGGCGCATTCGCTTGGGCCACAACATACTTTTCTTCTTCGTCAGCGGTTAAGTAATGTATTTGTTCCGTAACCCTGCCGTTCTCTTTATCCACCATGCGGTAAGGAGCTTCAATGAAACCAAATGGATTAATACGTCCAAAAGTCGCTAACGAGCCAATCAAGCCAATGTTCGGACCTTCCGGCGTCTCTACCGGACACATCCTGCCATAGTGAGAATGATGAACGTCCCGCACTTCAAAACCAGCACGTTCCCTGCTTAATCCTCCAGGTCCCAAAGCACTCAAGCGGCGCTTGTGTGTTAACTCAGCCAGCGGATTAGTTTGATCCATAAACTGAGATAACTGACTGCTGCCAAAAAACTCTTTGATGGCAGCTACGACCGGCCGAATGTTAATTAATACTTGCGGTGTAATCACTTCGACGTCTTGAATCGTCATCCGTTCACGCACCACACGTTCCATCCTGGACAAACCAATCCGGAATTGATTCTGAAGAAGTTCTCCAACCGAGCGCAACCGACGATTCCCTAAATGGTCGATGTCATCTTTATGACCCTGACCATCCATCAAGCTTAGCATTCGTTTAACGGCAGCCACGATATCTCCGCGTGTCAGATGACGTATTTCCATCGGAGGTAGGTCCTCTGGTTGTTGGTGGAAGTCTACAAGTTTCTTATTGAGTTTGTACCGGCCAACCTTAGCCAGATCATAGCGTTTGGCATCAAAAAACAGCGCTTCCAACAATGAACGGGCACTGTCGACTGTCGGAGGCTCCCCTGGTCTTAACCGTTTATAGATTTCAACCAAAGCTTCTTCAGTCGACTCTGAGTTATCTCTCTCTAAAGTAGCGCGGATATATTCATTATCATTAAACAGCTCCATGATCTGGCCGTTGCTTGCGTATCCCAAAGCACGAATAAGAACCGTGCCCGGCAATTTCCGTGTTCGATCAACCCTTACAAAGATATTATCGTTCACATCCGATTCAAATTCCAACCAAGCTCCACGATTCGGAATAACCGTAGCCCCATAGAGCTTCTTACCACTTGCATCAATTTGTTCTGAATAATAGACCCCAGGCGAGCGTACAAGTTGGCTGACGATAACACGTTCGGCGCCGTTTATAATAAACGTACCTTTGTCAGTCATCAGCGGGAAATCCCCCATAAAGACTTCCTGTTCTTTTACCTCTCCAGTTTCTTTGTTAATGAGGCGTACTTTTACGCGTAGAGGCGCAGCAAAGGTGACATCGCGTTCTTTACACTCCTCCACCTGATATTTAGCTTCTCCTAAGCTATAATCAATAAATTCCAAAACGAGATTGCCAGTGAAATCTTGAATCGGTGAAATATCGCGAAACATATCGCGCAAACCTTCATCAAGAAACCAACGATAGGAGTTCTGCTGAATTTCAATCAAATTCGGCATGTCGAGGACTTCCCGGATCCTGGAGTAGCTCCAGCGCTCCCGTGTCCCAACCTTAACAGGATAGAACATTTGCATTTCACCCCTCAGTACGGTTTCCTCTCAGTGAGGCATTATATATTGACATATACAGCCAAAAGCAAGGCCTTTTAATAGAACCTCGCTTTAACTGTTTATGGTGTTCCGAATTATTGCGATAATTTCAAGATAATATCTCCTTATTATCCAAATAAATGAAAAATATTACCATAGTTTACAAATTATTACCATCGCATGGACATATTAAGCAATAATTCCAGTTAGGCATGGTAACATTCATAAATTATAACAAAATCCTAGTACCATGTCAAGGATGATTTTATTATAGGAGCTAATTAACTGCCTAAGTCATTTCTTACAATAAATAAAAAAGGCACTCCCCTCGCGAGAGTACCTTTTTATTTCTCTAAACCTTATTTGACTTCGACGGTTGCGCCTGCTTCAACTAATTTAGCTTTTAAGGCCTCAGCATCATCTTTTGAAATTTTCTCTTTCACTGCTTTTGGTGCGTTATCTACGAGATCTTTGGCTTCTTTCAAGCCTAAGCCCGTTGCTTCCCGAACAACTTTGATAACAGCAATTTTAGAAGCTCCACAATTCGTGAGTATGACATCGAAATCTGTCTTCTCTTCAGCTTCTTCAGCTGCAGGAGCCGCAGCGGCTCCTCCTGCAACAGCCACAGGAGCCGCTGCACTTACGCCAAATTCCACTTCAAACGCCTTAACGAGTTCAGATAGTTCGAGAACTGTTAACCCTTTAACTGATTCGAGAATTTCATTTATTTTAGACATTTTAATTTCCCCCTTAAAATATAAATACTTATTGATTTCACAAAATAATTATTAAAATTATTGAGCCGCCTTGAGTTTACGCAACTCTTCCAAAGCATATCCCATTTTGCGGATCGGTCCTTGGAGAACGTTGGCCATTCCAGTAAGCGGCGCCTGCATCCCACGCAGGACCATAGCTAGAAGAACTTCGCGTGAAGGAAGTTCAGCAAGTGCTTTGACTTCTTCCGCTCCAATTACCTTCCCCTCAAGAACTCCGGCCTTAATTTTAAAGGTTTTAAGTTTATTTACTTTCGCAAACTCCGTTAAAACCTTGGCTGGAGCGACAGGGTCTGCACTAAATGCAAGTGCCGTCGGACCTTTAAGATAAGCATCAAGGCCTTCTACTCCCACTTCATTCGCTGCGCGACGTACTAGTGTGTTCTTCATAACCCGATACTCTACTCCGGCTTCGCGCAGTTTAGTACGCAATTGGGTCACTTGAGCCACGGTCAAGCCACGATAGTCCGCTAAAATAACTCCTGAAGCTTGTTGAAACTTTTCTTTAATTTCCGAAACTACTTGACTTTTTTCTTCTATGTTAGGCATTCTGTGTACCTCCTTCCTTCAGATAACTCAGCAAAAAACCTCCGCATCTGCAGAGGTTAAGAATGCCAAATAAATATCTATCGGCGCATCTTCCAACCTCGGCAGGACATTAAGCCTTGCGGCGCCTGCTTTCTACAGCGGACTTAATTCAATTCGTGGTAAGTCTATCCCATTTGCAGGATACTGTCAAGATCTTCTCGCCTTACAGAGCTTTGGCCGGGTTAATTCGTACGCCAGGTCCCATTGTCGAGGTAACCGTAATGCTACGGATGTATTGACCCTTGGCAGCCGCTGGCTTAGCTTTAACTAAGACCTCTCCTAAGACACGATAGTTTTCTAACAGTTGTTCTGCGCTGAACGAGGCTTTACCGATTGGCGCATGTACGATACCAGCCTTTTCCGCACGGTACTCAATCTTACCAGCTTTGATTTCTTTGATCGCACGAGCTACATCAAGGGTGACCGTTCCGGTTTTCGGGTTTGGCATAAGCCCTTTAGGTCCGAGAACACGGCCTAGTTTACCAACCATCCCCATCATGTCTGGCGTTGCAACAACAACTTCAAAGCCAAACCAACCTTGCTCGATCTTGGCAATCATATCTTCCGCGCCGACAAAGTCTGCACCAGCTAATTCCGCTTCCTTAGCCTTATCCCCTTTAGCAAATACCAACACCGAACGGGTTTTGCCCGTACCATTCGGAAGCACAATCGCGCCACGAATCTGTTGGTCTGCATGACGGGTATCAATGCCCAGTTTAAAAGCAACTTCAACTGTTTCATCAAACTTTGCTTTGGCGTTGGTTTTTACAATTGCAAATGCCTCCATGGGTTCGTGGAGCGCATTCCGATCAAAAGATTTTACAGCCTCTTGATACTTTTTACCTACTTTAGCCATTCTTTTAACCTCCTTGTGGTAATGCGAGCCTTAGCCCTCCCACAATTATTTTAACCCTCGACGATATCAATACCCATACTCCGCGCTGTACCTTCAACCATGCGCATCGCCGCTTCAACACTTGCTGCATTTAAATCCTTCATCTTAATGTCCGCAATCTCGCGCACCTTTGATTTGGGAACGCTCGCAACCTTTTTACGATTCGGTTCAGCAGAACCTGAATTAATGTTAGCTGCTTTCTTAAGTAACACTGCAGCCGGGGGAGTTTTAGTGATAAAGGTAAAGGAACGATCTTCGTAAACAGTGATTTCAACCGGAATAATAAGTCCCGCTTGGTCCTTAGTACGCTCATTGTATTCTTTGCAGAAAGCCATGATGTTGACCCCATGTTGACCCAAAGCCGGACCAACTGGAGGTGCCGGTGTGGCTTTCCCCGCTGTAATCGCTAACTTTACCAACCCAATTACTTTTTTCGCCATTGTTATTACACCTCCTTGATAGGATATTCTCTACCCCTAGTCGAGTTTTTGAACCTGTGCAAATTCCAACTCCACCGGAGTCTCTCTGCCAAACATAGATACTTCAACTCGCAACTTGCCTTTGTCTGCAAGAATTTCGCGAACCACTCCCACAAAATCCTTAAACGGACCAGCAATAACCTGGACACTTTGATTAATCTCAAAATCAATCCGAGTGTGAATCTCATCCATGCCCATTTGTTGCAAAATTTTAACAACTTCTTGATCGAGTAACGGAATCGGTTTCGTCCCGGTGCCAACAAACCCAGTTACCCCAGGGGTATTACGTACAACATACCACGAATCATCGGTCATTTCCATTTCGACGAGTACATAACCCGGGTAAACCTTGCGCTTCAAGATTTTCTCTTTTCCGTTCTTGAATTCGATTTCGTCTTCCATCGGCACAAGTACACGGAAAATCTTTTCTTCCATGTTCATGGACTCGACTCGTTTTTCAAGATTCATCTTTACCTTGTTTTCATACCCGGAATACGTATGAATAACATACCAGTCTTTTGCCATTTCTCAGGGACCTCCTCAGACACTGCCTTAGAAACTTCCATAGATTAGGGCAGCAGCTTGGTCAAGGCCACACTTAAACCGCTATCAACAATCCACATCAGAATGGATACAATTGCCACCGCAAAAAACACAACTCCTGTGTAGGTGAGCAATTGCCTACGGCTTGGCCAATGAACTTTCTTTAACTCGCTCAAAACCCCGCGGAGATACTCCGCTGCCTTTTCCGTCTGTCGCTGAGTATTGGCCGGTTTTTTCAACGCGCCCATCACTTCACTTCCTTACACGACATCGATGCCATCGACACTGTGACAACGCTTCCTGGCGTACAATCTAATCCAGTACAAAAAAAAATCACTTAGTTTCCTTATGGAGAGTATGACTTTTGCAGAACTTGCAAAACTTTTGAGCTTCTAAACGATCAGGGTTATTTTTCTTATTTTTTATTGTAGCATAGTTACGGTGCTTGCAATCCGTACACGCTAAAATAATGCCAACACGCATTCACGAACACCTCCCGGACAACGGTAGGACGCTGTATTTCAATACATTACTCAAAACACTTTATCATAAGATGATTTCTCTGTCAAGAAAATTGTCTTATAACAAAAAAGACAGCTTTGCTGTCTATTAGGACTTGGTTGCGGGGGCCGGATTTGAACCGACGACCTTCGGGTTATGAGCCCGACGAGCTACCACTGCTCCACCCCGCGATGTTGCACGATTCAGCTGTCCCAAGTGTATTTCAGCACTTGCCAGCCGATTCATGAATTTAGTGTGTCCTTATGAAGACCTAGTCAAAGTTGATTTGCCATCTCCATTGTTTAAATGGAGCCAACGATGGGACTCGAACCCGCAACCTGCTGATTACAAATCAGCTGCTCTACCAATTGAGCTACGTCGGCATTTAACCTGAGCCCTGATCAACACGTTATCGCTGGGCACTTACTTAGGTTACCACTTTTCCCTACGTAATGCAAGCTTTTTATTTGAGAGGGCCTATGTAAAATTATCCATCTCGGCGTTCTAGATAGCGCTCGAGCTTTCGCTTAACCCTCTGCAACGCGTTATCAATTGATTTCACATGTCTCTTCAAGTCTACAGCGATCTCCTGATAGGATTTTCCCTCCAAGTAAGACATCAGTACTTTCCACTCCAACGAGCTGAGGATTTCACCCATTTTTTCCTCAATGTCGTCAAATTCCTCCCGGCTAATAATAAGTTCTTCAGGGTCTGTAATTCGGGTTCCCGAAATTACATCCAGAAGAGTCCGATCAGAATCTTCGTCATAAATGGGCTTGTTTAACGAAACATACGAGTTTAGGGGAATGTGTTTCTGCCGGGTTGCTGTTTTAATCGCAGTAATAATCTGACGCGTGATACATAATTCGGCAAAAGCTCGAAAGGAAGAAAGTTTATCGCCACGAAAGTCCCTAATAGCCTTATAGAGTCCGATCATACCCTCTTGGATTATATCCTCACGATCAGCTCCAATAAGAAAATAAGAACGTGCTTTGGCCCTAACAAAGTTCTTATATTTATTGATTAGGTACTCCAGTGCTGCAGCGTCGCCTTCCTTTGCAAACTCAACCACCTCTTCATCCACGATAACGTCGATGATTTCGCATTCCGGTAGTTCTGGTTGGGCTTGAAGAGTCAAGTTGATCCCCCCTACAATGTCGTCATGAAGAAGACGAAATCCTGCCTCGCCCTTGTCCACGAGAACATTCTCATTATACTCGACCCTAAAGAAAAGCGTCAAGGCGAAGTTTTGGTTGTTCTGTCGTTTCGCGAGGTTCGAAGCGCGATGCACTAGGCCCGATATTCGAAATCCGAAGTCTTAATCTTACTTCGCGCCTTGCATCCGCTGTCTAAGAACTTCATAAAGCATAACAGACCCTGCGACGCTGGCGTTTAATGAAGTGACCTTTCCCTTCATAGGCAAGCTGACAATCTCGTCGCAATTCTCTCGCAGCAAACGACTTATACCCTTCCCTTCGCTACCGATCACAATAACACGGGCGCCTGTTAGATCTGCCTCAAAGGCTTCTTTCCCCCCTGCCTCAGCCCCCGATACCCAACACCCTCTCTTCTTCAGCTCCTGCAACGTTTGTACTAAATTACTAACTCGTGCAACACGCACATGTTCGACAGCCCCAGCGGATGTTTTGGCTACTGTACCTGTCAAGGCAACGCTTCTCCGTTTTGGAATGATGACTCCATGGGCTCCAACAGCGTCCACTGTCCTCAACAGCGCACCCAAATTATGCGGGTCTTCGATTTCATCAAGCATCAAGATAAAGGGGGCCTCTTGGCGCTCTTCAGCCAAGGCTAGAATGTCATCTAAGCTGGCATACTCTCTAGCCGCAATATAAGCAAGCATTCCCTGATGCCGCTCTCGATCCGTTAAGCGGTCGAGGGTCTGACGATCCACGAATTGGTAGGGGATGCTCCTTTCATGTAATAACGAGATGATTTCTTGATTCCGCCCACTTGGACCCTCCGCTAGAAAGAGGACTTTGTTTACGGGGTTTCCACTTTTCAGTAGTTCTAATACAGGATTTTTTCCATAAACCATTTCATCGTTCAAGTAGTTCACTTCTTTCCTTCAAGGGATTGGTTATATCCCCAAGAACTGATTTCTAACCTTTGTTTGCTGTCCGCATGTAAGCTTCATCTCGCGGCATTTGCCATAGACACATGGCGGAAGAGCCTTTTCATATATGACAGAGGACAACTTTCTTAGTAACATTAGCTTTTTAATTGCTAATTCGCGTATCTCCCATTGGGCATTCATACATGTACGGTCTTCCAACATAGATATATCTGATCTAGCGTTCGAGGAAATTATCAATTTAATTTGATCACAATTGAGCAGAAAAGACAACGCTTGGTCTTGACCATACTTCTTCACAACAAGTAACCTGAAAGTTTTAAAATCGTTAACTATAGACATATATTCCTGATAATAAACCGAATTCTTTACTGTATCAGGTATTTTAACCTCTCTATCCTTATCATGAATTAGTTCAAATAACTCTTCTCTATAATTTTGTGAAAGTCTATGTCTTAATTGTTGATGATAGGTCACCATGCTACACATCATTCCAAATGTTGTTCGAGCTTGTTCCGCTATGCTATCATGGCCGTACCCAAGCACTCGCTCAACAACGCACTTTGCCTTAACTGGAGCATCTTTTCCCCATTTTTCTATCGCCTGGGATGGTGTTTCCTTCAATGTACTCGTTAATGCTCCAAAACCAACTTTCATATCAATGTCACTAAAACAGTCTAACATAATGAGGTTGTTCTCTGTACTAATCCGGGAAAAATAGTCGGAGTAGTAATCAGAAATAATATCCCCGCAAACATTACTATCATAATCGCGAGGTAGTAAGTTGACAAGACTACTTGGCAAATACGACACCAAGTCTTCACATAAACTAGTAAATATATTGCCATACTTCTTATCATTCATCAACTTAAAAAACTCTATAAGCTTATCCCCCGACATGGCTACACATACATTAGTCTTCGTTGACAGTGGCAGAATATACCGTGCATCTTCAATCGGAATTCCATGCATGTAATGTTCACTTTTGGGCCTTCCCTTGAAGCTACCCTCCTTTAGCTGTGACATTCTACCATACAAGCCGAATGCTTTCTCAATAAGCTCTGTGGCTACCTTTCCGTCGTTTTCCTCTAGTTTTGGCAGTATATATGAACCCTCGGACATAGTCACATATCTCTGGCTTTGCTGGACATAAGAATCTTTCAGTTCGCATATTAGGGTACTCTGTAATCGGTTTATCTCTTCCAGAAAAAATGAAATATTTACAGTTTTCAAGACCTGAATCAAGGACAGCTCATTAATAAGAATATTATTATTACGCTTAATCCATGCTACTAAACTATCAAATCCGGTCGCTTCAAAATTAGTGATTCTCAAAAGTCCTCCTCCTCTCCATAATAATTATTAACTACCCAGTCATAATTATTTAAACTAAGTGTTCCTTCTTTTTTATGAAATAAGAGATATGCAATATCCTAGGCATATCTCTTATTTCATATCAAGCCATCATTTTATTCCCCATGCCTCCAAAACCTTCGATGCCACATATGACATCAAAGGTGTTTCATCCACTAATTTGCCGTCATTTAAATCAGGTATAAAGAGCATTTCGTCTATATCAGCCTTAGAATGAACTATAGAACAACGTAAGGAATAGATTCTCTTACATAGAGAAGCAATAATTCTTTCGTCTCTAGATAAATTAATATTTAATTTTGTCAAATCAGGATCAGTATTATTCGTATATTTTTCTCTCCGAATTGGGTCGGCATTTAACCAAGCTTTGAACTCATTTATGTCTATTGCCCTTTCCAAAACCAACTTAATTGCTTCGTCTTCAACACTTCCCTTTCGATATTCTTTACATAATTTTGTTAATACCTTAGGATCAAACGTATTATGATCTGCGATTCCCGCATCAACCAACTTATTAGCCATCAAATTGTTGTTTGCCCTTACATAGTAATATTCTATCACTTGATAATAGCTAAGAAACTTAATTCGTGCACTAATATCGTCAAATGTGGAATTAAAATAAAGCAATGGTATATCTTCGAATTTTTTTCGTTCAAAATCTAAAGTATATTCCCCTGCATTGCCAATTTCTTTATACAATGGATGCACACTAGCTTTTCTAAAGTTAAGACTTAATTTTATTGAACAATTATACAATATTTCCTGAACGTAATTTTCTAGAGCTTCATCTGTATATTCATCGGCATTAAATAGCTGGAGAGTTAAATATTCCTCATGATTATGAGTGTGCGTTGAAATAACCGCTTCCCCTTCTTCAATATTCACAATAAAGTCGTTATAAAAAACACTCCATATCAAATCGCTTTTTTCTCCAATATTACCAACATTCCTACCCTCATTCTGAATTATTACCTTACCAATTTCCTGGTAACCGCCGCTTTCATATCCCTTAATAAGTTTCTTTTTGGTTTCCATGTCTGCAGGAAATAAAAGTAATTCATAGAAATTAGCTAACTTGATAGACGAATTATCAAATTTAAAGTACGCGTCCATTATCGCCGGGCTTATACATGTTAATAAACAATCATAATATGATTCGTCCTGGATTTTGTCCCCCAATTCCTTAGCAAATTCAATCTGTAATAACATTAAATTTTTGAACTCTTGCGCAGCCTGCGATACGTTTATTTTTTTACTAACAGCATCAATCGCTCTACCGATTTCCCATTGATTTACCCACTTTTTTAACTTTTCATTATCAATATAGCGTTCACCGTAGAGCACCCCTATTATCCCCTCTCCTCTCTATCTCTCAAACTCTCAATTAGAATCCAGCTTCTTTTGACAACTCGTCCTGAAGCAAACCGTCTACTTTTTTAAACGCCCATTGCATGCGCTCGATTCGTCCATTCAATTGCCAATAACCCACTAAGCTTTCGAACGCCGTGGCATGACGATAGGTCACAACATCTACATTCTTGGGATGTCCGCCTTTGGCATTTCGCCCACGCGCAACGATCTGCTGTTCAACCTCGTCAAGTTCCGGCAAAAGAGCGTGTAAAAGTTGGGCTTGGGTACTAGCACGAACATAACTTATTGCCTGTTTGTGAATTTCCTTGACCTTTTCATGCCCCAGTTCCAGCAGATGGGTCCGAACCCAAAGTTCGTAGACCGCATCTCCCAAGTAAGCTAAAGTTAAGGCATTCATTTCCTGCCAATTTCGCATTCATTCTTCCTTTCAACGACATAGTTTCACTGCGAAGAGCACTATTGCAAAAAGAGCACTTTAGCGGAATTTGCGTAAGCGAGTGCAGACAAGAAAGCGTTAAGCACGCCAACGGTTCACATGCAGTAATACCAAGAGGTTTTGGCGTCTAGCTTTATTGTCAAATGAGTAGCAAATGTAGCGTGTGCGAACGTGCAATAGTGCTTGAGCCTCAATTCGAGGTTTCTGCAGCAGAATCCTACATTAATTCCTTCTTTATCTGCCACCTCGCACCTTGTGGGGTATCTTCAATAATAATGCCTTTGTCTTTAAAGGCATCACGAATAAAATCTGCCATTTCCCAATCTTTCTTCTGGCGCGAACGGGAACGGATCTGTAAAACAATCTCCATAACCTGCTTAAGCATTTCATCGTTCGCAGCAGGAACTGGTACCGAATGAAGAAGGTCAATCCCGAGCACACCTCCAAGTTCTACTAGAGTCTTGCAGGCTTCTGCCAGTGCTTCTGAAGGGACAGGGTTTTCCTGGACATAACCGTTCATTGTTTTGGCTAATTCAAAGAGCGCAGCATAAGCCAACGCTGAATTGAAATCATCATCCATAGCCTTTTCAAAAGCTGCGCGTGCTTCTTGGGCAGCCTTCGATAATTCTGCCTCAAGCCGCTCGTCTTTCGAAGAGCCCTCTCTCGCCAACGCTTCCTTTGCCAAACGGATACTGGTTTTCAACCGTTCCAAGCCTTTTTGGGCCATAACCAAGTTTTGATCGTTAAAATCCAATGGACTACGATAGTGGGTCCCTAGTAAATAGAAACGAATGACTTCTCCCGAGAAGTTGGCCAGCAGTTCCCTTACTGTAAAGAAATTGCCCAAGGATTTCGACATTTTTTCCTGATTAATTGTCAGAAACGCATTGTGCATCCAATAGTGGGCGAAGGTCTGCCCTTGGAGATACCCTTCCGTTTGGGCAATCTCGTTTTCATGATGAGGAAAAACGAGATCTTCCCCTCCTCCGTGGATATCGAACCCAGCTCCCAGATATTTTAAGGACATAGCGGTGCATTCAATATGCCAGCCTGGGCGTCCCTTTCCCCAGGGACTTTCCCATGACGGTTCCTCTGGTTTGGCCTTTTTCCAAAGTGCAAAATCCATGGGGAAATGTTTGCGTTCGTCCACCTCAACCCTTGCGCCAGCCTTCATATCTTCAAGTGTTCTACCAGACAATTTACCGTAATTAGGAAATCGATCTACGGCAAAATAAACATCCCCATCCACTTCGTACGCTAACCCAAGACTCACAAGCTCCTTTATTATCTCAATCATCTCTGGAATATGCTCTGTAGCCTTGGGGTGTACAGTAGCGTGAAGTAGGTTTAATTCTTTGGCATCTTTATAATACTCTTCAATATATTTTTGGCCTAAGGACAAAGGGTCCATCCCTTCTACTTTCCCTCGTTGAATGATTTTGTCATCCACATCCGTAAAATTCTGAACGTAACGAACATCATACCCTTTATACATCAAATAGCGTCTTATCATGTCAAATACGACAAACATCCGCCCATTCCCCGCATGGAAATAATTATAGGTCGTCGGACCGCAAACGTACATCGCTACCTTCCCGCTCTCCCGGGGTTGAAATTTTTCCTTTTGACGGGTCATGGTGTTGTATAATTTCAAAGACATTGTATCGACACTCCTCTTCCTTCAAGCGTTGTTCTAAATGTTCCACACGCTGCATTAAGCATTTTAACATCTCATTGATCGGATCCGGAAGTTCATCATGTCTTAAATCCGGGTCTTTGATCGGAACCCCGTGGTGAAGGACAATCCGCCCCGGAACCCCTACCACAGTTGTATCACTGGGGACCGGTTTATTAACAACCGACCCGGCACCAATTTTTACATTATCCCCGACTTTAAAAGAACCTAAAACTTTCGCTCCGGCTCCAATCACTACGTTATTACCGATGGTCGGGTGCCTCTTGCCTTTCTCTTTACCGGTGCCGCCTAACGTAACCCCCTGATATAAGGTAACATTATCCCCAACCTCCGCCGTCTCGCCGATAACTACGCCCGTTCCATGATCAATAAAAAAACCTTGCCCGATTTTCGCACCCGGATGGATTTCAATTCCTGTTAGAAATCGAGAGAGCTGAGAAAGCAAGCGCGGCAAAAGTACCAACTTACGCTGATACAGCCAATGTGCCGTTCTGTGAAAAAGAACTGCATGAAACCCAGGATAACATAATACGACTTCCCAAATACTTTTCGCTGCAGGGTCTCTTTCGAAGATAACTCGAACATCACGACGAAGCTGTCGAAACATCTTTAGCCCCACCCCTTCCTCTCCTAATATTGTCCACAAAGCCCTTAAATAAACACAAAAAAAGCAGAACCTCTCGTCCAGAGACGAAAGATTCCGCGGTCCCACTCTGTTTGAACGAACATGTCGTTCCAGCTTATAACTTTAACGCAGTCGTTACGGATCGGCATACTTTGAGATTTCTGCCGATCAACTCTGAGATGCACTTCCAAAAGTTCCTTGCCGATGGCTTCCACTACCCCATCTTCGCTTGTTGCAATTCCTCTTTGTACTCTTTCTCATCATCGCCTAATTCATATTAAATTAAATTCAAGATATATTGTTTATTTGTAACTATTCAGGTCGCCTATGAGATCAGCCATTTAGTGCTGGACTCATGGCGGCTTTTCATTTATTATTGAACTATGATGGAAATAACGATTCAAGGACGACTACTTACTGAAAAAGAGATCGAATGGATTCGAAAACT
>JARLHW010000028.1 GCA_031292075.1 Desulfosporosinus sp. | reverse complement strand
TTTCTAGGCTGGCTTCCAGAAATTAACGTTAGAGGTCATTGTTCGGATTTTTCAATGGCTTAGTTTGCAATACCTATTTTTCGGAATCGAAAAACAAAAGAAATAATCAACCAAACCCTTGACTTTTATTAGCTGGTCTTTAACTTTTGCAGTACTACAGATTATGCGTACTTGTAGACGATTTGTGTGTTGGACGGTACTTTAGATAAAACTTTGAATAAGATATTGAAGAAATTTAAAAGTGGAAGGATGTTCAGCCTGTGACGGTAAGTGTCGTAAACCATAGTTATTTCCTCGGTACCATAAATGATCTCCTGCAAGATTCCCATACAGTCTTAGATGTCGGTTGCGGTGTGGGAGCAACCCTTACAAGATTTTGTTGCCCTATAAAAATCGGTATAGATGCTCATCGACCCTACTTAGAGAATACTAAGTCGGGTGAACCGTTTATTAAACTGAATTTCAATGCAGAACACCTTAGCGAACTATTTCTGCCCAATTCTATCGACAGTGTGACTTTAATTGATGTCATTGAGCATTTTGAAAAAGAGGTTGCTGCTAATGTTTTGCGCCAAGTTGAGGAGATCGCCGCCAAAAGAGTCATCATTTTTACGCCGAGGGGCTTTTTCAATCAGAAAGAAGTTGATCATTATGGTTTAGGGGGAGAGAGCTATCAACGGCATCGATCGGGATGGGATGTGGAGGATTTTCAAAAACTGGGTTACAATATTGTTATTTTTAGCAAGTTTCACGACCAGACAAACTCAGCATTTGTGGAGGCCTATGGCAACGATGCTGAGCCTATCGATGCTCTATTGGCATGGAAGGATTGCGGCCTGCTAGGTACGAGCTAATTGATAAAGTAAAGCTTCTAATTTATCGGCTGAGTGCCGCCAGGTCCAAGACTGAACGAACTGTAAACCAGTTTGCGCAAGTTTATTTCGCTCCTTTTCCTGAGTTAATAGATGTGCTAGTGCTAGGGTCAGCTGTTTGATATCGCTGGGGGGAACAAGTAAACAGTTCTCCCCATTTTTTACATAATCGCGGTTACCGCCATTATCTGTGGTTACGACCGCTGTACCACAGGCCATGGCCTCTAATAGAGGCATGGAAAAGGACTCGAAATAGGAGGTCGATACAAAAATATCCGACTGGGCATAAAATCCGGCCATCTCACTGTCAGTGGCGGCTTCCACTATCTTATAGGGATAAGGATGGGATGCATGGTAACCTGCCCCCTCGGGAGTGACAACTTGGACGTCAAAGGTAGGAACCGACTCAGCAAGTTGTCGGCAGGCTTCCCAAAAGTCGTCGCTCCCTTTCCAAGTATAGCCATGTTCCTTCGAACGGAGGATGTAAGCAATAGTAAGGCGTCCGGTGGAGAGAGATTTTTTAGGAAAGGGACGAAAGACCGTGGAATCAACCCCTCCAGGAATTACAGTGCTGTTACGACCAGTACCTTGCAAAATTAATTGACGATGCCATTGAGATAAGGAAATAATTGGGGCATCTATAAGGTAAGAGGCAAGTGCTTTCTTTTCTTCCACCCATAAAGGCTCATAACCAAGGCTAAGTCGAACGACACGGCCTTTTTTTGATTCCCAAGCCGGAAAAACAGTTAGGTAGAAATTTGGGAGAATGAAATCCCCAGGTGGTATCGTATCGGCGGTAAGCTCTTTGACCCGAGTGATTTTTGCTTTCAGAGGCCAGGCCATTGCAGCCTTTTCAGGCAGAACAATTTCTACATTGTGTCCTTTATCGACCATTTCATTAGCTAACTGATAAATAAAGCGTGTTCCTCCGGTCTCCAGACTTATCACTGGAATAACTAGTTTCATCATTTGGTCCTCCTAATTACTTACGCTGTTCATTCTTGCCAGTGCATCTTGCTATCCATAGCATAGGGACACTCGGCGATCCTAGGACGGCTCATAATTTATCCTTATAGTGTATGTAAAACCTAGGATCAAGGTGGCAGTAATTAAGAGTGAAATCAAATCCTTACTAACCTTTTTCAAAACTATGTCTGATTCAAATTTCTTTTTACACTTTTTAAGGAAAAGAAAACTAGTCGACACGCATGCCTATAGAATGGAAATAATTCCGAAGGGGCTTTAATTGCGAGCCTAAAGGAGTGGCCGACTTGAAATTAATTTTCGGAATTGAACCTAGTCGAATCTGATAACGATATCTTCATAGATATAACCTTTTTATTCATCGCGGGGAAAAAACCAACCGATTTAGCGTCACGAGATCATATTTAAACGGAAGTCTTTTAATAACATTTTTGTGTCAATAATAGGTGGACTGCCATAACTTATAGTGACGAGATTGAGGGAGGATGAATCCAGAAATGAAAATCTGTGTCGTTGGGTTGGGTAATATCGGCTTTAATCTTTTCACTTACATTTCCCTCAAATTCCCAGGGGAAATCGTGGGAGTGGATGTAAATGAGAGTAGGGTCAAAGAACTACGGAGCCTGGGTTATAGGGTGACTACAGATTATCGAGCGTTAACAGGGATAGATGTTTGGTTAATGGCTCCTTCCACTGGTGATCAAGGACAAAATTTATTCTCAGCCTTGGAAGAAATGATAATCTGCCCGGGCTCTTTGATTTCTATTGAATCAACTCTACCTCCGGGAACAATGGGTCGCGTGCGTGAATCTTTAGAAGGAAAAGGATTTAGATTAGGAAACGATCTTTTCCTAATCCATGTTCCCCATAGAGTAATGTTTGGCGTTGACAAAACCGTTTGTGACACCCCACGAGTGATAGGGGCCTTTACAAGAGCTTGCCTAGAAAAAGGACGTCAGTTCTATGCTCCGTTGGTCCCCCTTTTAGTGGAAGTTTCTGATGTCCGGGTGGCGGAGTTGTCTAAGGTGGTTGAAAATGTAAAGCGCTATGTTGATGTAGCCTTCGCTCAGGAAATTTACGGCTATTGTGTCGATCAGGGAATGGACTACGACGATCTGAGATTAGCTGTTAATAGTAAAAATAACGTCGAACTTTTAGCGACTGACTGGGGAATTGGAGGGGAGTGTCTGCCCAAGGATATGTGTTTCTTACGAACTGTTTGCAACTCTATTTTGTTAGAGGGAGCAGAACAGGCGGATAGGGACTATCGAGATAGAATTGTGAACCAGGTGGGTAGTGACAAGCAGGTTTTAGTCAGAGGTTTAAGCTATAAAACTGGAGTTAAGGATCTCAAGCATAGTAGAGGAGTTGATTTGGTCAGAGCCTTAGAAACGGCCGGGAATACTGTCAAGGTTGAAGATCCCTTATTTACTACAGACGAGCTTAGTGAGGCGGGCTTCAGCCCTAATAATGAGGTCACTCAAAGGAACGAAAAACAGGATTGCGTTGTATTAGATCGACAAAAGGCCTTAGAGCTAAAATAAATAGTGAAAAAAGGAGCAGATAGAATGGCGAAAATGTTAGTAATAGGCAGCAAAGGAACTTTAGGTTCTCGATTAGTTGAAGTACTGCAAGATCGGGGACATGAGGTTTGGGAAGTTGATTTACAACACCATCCTGAGGAGAAATATATTAGGGCAGATATTTCTGAATACCGCCAGTTGGAACGCGTTTTCGAGCAAAACTATGATTGCGTCTATCTTCTAGCTGCTGAATTTGGTCGCATTAATGGAGAACATTATTATGACACGCTTTGGAAGACCAACGTCATCGGAACCCGTAACATTTTAGAGTGGCAATTGAAGAAAGGCTTCAAGCTGGTATTTACAAGTTCCTCTGAGATTTACGGGGAAGCTGCTGAACCTCTTTTGACAGAAGATTTACCTCTAAAAAAGACCATTATTCAGCATAATGACTATGCTTTAACTAAGTGGGCCAATGAGGTCCAAATTCTAAATTTTGAAAAAAAATACCAATCCCCTATTGTTAGATTGCGTTTATTCAATGCCTACGGTCCGGGAGAATATTATCATTCTTACCGAAGTGTTGTCTGCCTCTTTGTTTATCGCGCGTTAAAGGGTATACCTTATGATGTTTTTGAAGGCTATCACCGCGTCTTTATGTATGTTGATGACTTAATTCCGACAATTGCCAATGTCTTTAATAATTTTAAACCAGGCGAAGTCTACAACCTTGGTGGAAAGGAATACCGTAGCGTCAAAGATCTGAGTGATCTAATCCTCAAATATACAGCAGGCGACCCAAAACTAGTAAACTATCTTCCAGAAGACAAGCACAATACTGTTAGTAAACGACCGGATATTAGCAAAGCAAAAGCGGATCTTGGACATGAGCCTAAGGTGACATTAGAAGAAGGGTTGCCTTTAACCGTGGAGTGGATGAAGAAGATTTACCAGGAGGGTCGTTAATGTTGCCACCTAAAGTTAGTATAGTCATCCCCACGTACAATCATGCCCGGTATCTCCCCCATGCGCTTAACAGTATTATTAATCAGAGCTATGCAAATATTGAGGTCCTTGTGATTGATGATGGCTCCACTGATGGAACAGCCGAACTAGTGAAGCCTTATCGCTCCATGATTAACTATGTTTATAAACAAAATGGGGGAACACCAAGTGCCTTAAATCTGGGGCTTTCTCTAGCAACTGGTAAGTATATTTGCTGGTTAAGTGCTGATGATACTTTGTTAGGAGAAAAAGTGTCAAAACAAGTTGGACTCATGGAATGCGATCCGAGTTTGGGCTTTAGCTACACGAGTTTTATAGTTATTGATGCCAATGGCCAAAAGCAATATGATGTGACTTCTCCTTATTTTACCGATAAGCAGGAAATGGTAACAAAATTCATGGAGGGCTGTTTTATTAACGGTTCCTCCGTGATGATGCGAAGTTCCGCTTTAAAGGAAATAGGGAATTTTGACGAAAATCTACCTCAAGCCCATGATTATGATCTGTGGTTTCGTTTTCTTCGTCATTATAATTGTGGATTTATTAATGAACACTTACTGGCTTATCGTTGGCACGGTGAAAATATGAGTCAAAACCCTGATGAAGCTTGTTCCGTGATCGTTAGAGAGCGAGCCAAACGGCTTTTTCCAGAATGGTTAAGTTAGTGACTTTACCCAAACAGAGACTTCTTATTGAATAGAAGTCTCTGCATGGGTGAAAAGAGGAAAGGATGAGAACTATGGCTTTATTAACAACCGGCTTGATCTGGAATAATGAAGTCTTAGGCGCAAGACCAAGCTCAACGCTCTCAGTAAGAATTACTAATCATGACCAAGTAAGTGTTTCTATACGAATAAGAGGGTTTTATATTACCGAAACATCAAAAACAGAGTACGTTTTGGATGTAGTAACCTTGGGGCCGGAAGGTGTAGCAAATAGTAACTATTATGCTAAGTTTGACGGTTTTGAGTTTCAGTTTATTACTAACTCTGAATCAGTTGAAATCTCTGCCTGGGGAAAAGACGATACGGGAGATTTGAGCGAAGTTTATCGTGTTTTACCGGCAGAACTTGATTTACTTGATGCAAAGAACACAGCAGGAGCGAACGAATCAAAAGTTCCCTTACTCGATAAACTGATTTACGTTGTAAACTCTAGGAGTAACAGTGTCTCGGTCATTGACAGAGAAACAAACGCTCTCATTCACATAGTTAAAGTTGGATCAAGACCATTTGGCGTAGGTGTAAATCCAGTAACGAACCGAATTTACGTTACAAACCAGGGCAGTGACAATGTCTCAGTTATTGACGGATTTTCCAATGTCGTTATCGCGACCATTAAGGTAGGCCTGTCACCAGAAGGGGTGGAAGTGAATCCAACAACAAACCGAATTCAGGTTACGAATACTATCAGTAATAATGTCTCAGTCATCAACGGAAGTACCAATACAGTCATAGCCACTCGTGCACAGGAATAAATATTTTGCTGCTTAACCAAGTGTCGAAGGTGAATTAGAGCTTGATAATGTCCGGCATAATAACATTTCAACAGTAATTACGCGATTCAGACGCGAATTTCAGAAAATCGCCTAGAAGGGAACTATAGTGATGAAGATTATGACAATATTGGGTACACGTCCGGAAATCATTCGCTTAAGCCGGATCATTCCTTTATTAGATAACTTATGTAAGCATATTCTCGTGCATACTGGTCAAAATTTCGATCGAACCTTAAGCGATATTTTTTTTACGGAACTTAAATTACGCTCTCCGGACTATAGGTTTGACTCTCGGGCCACATCTTTGATGGGTCAAATTGGTGAGATACTCCGCGAGTGTGAACAAGTGATGATCAAGGAAAGACCGGATCGCCTGCTAATTTTAGGGGACACCAACAGCGCCTTGGCGGCGATGGTTGGCAAAAGGTTACGGATTCCAGTGTACCATATGGAGGCGGGCAACCGTTGTTATGATGATCGGGTACCGGAAGAAATAAACCGTCGAGTGGTTGATCATTGCAGCGATATTTTATTGCCTTACACGGAACGAAGTCGGGCCAATTTGCTGAGGGAAGGGATCGACGGCAACCGTATTTATGTTACGGGTAACCCGATCGGGGAGGTGCTTAGGCATTACTCAGATAGTATTGAACAAAGTCAAGCACTTCAGACGATGGGAGTGGACAGCAAAGGGTATTTCTTGGTGACTTTACATCGAGCCGAAAACGTTGACGACGAGGAACGCTTGACCAAATTTATCTCCGCCCTGCATAGGTTAGCTGCTGAGTACGGGATGCCCCTTGTTTGCAGTCTTCATCCTCGCACCCGTTCTCAGTTGGAGAGGCAAAACAGGACCCTAACCGGAACGGGTATTCAAGTCGTGGAACCTCTAGGGTTATTTGATTTTGTGTGTTTGGAGCAAAATGCATACTGTGTGTTAAGTGATAGTGGAACCGTTCAAGAGGAGTGTTGTCTTTTCAAAATTCCAAATGTAACGCTGCGTGACGTGACTGAACGACCTGAAACTTTAGAGGCAGGGAGTAATTTGATTGCTGGATGTGAACCGGAATCCATCTCCCGGGCAGTGAAAACGGTTTTAAGTCAGGGGTGGGATTGGGAGCCTCCGCAAGAGTACCTAGTCCAAAACGTCAGCCGTAAAGTTGTGAAAATCCTCTTAGGTGGGAGTGCTTGAATTGCTAATCATTTTCTATGATTGTAATTGGCATTAAGTCTTTACCATTTGGAACAACTTTGTGATTTTTCGATATACTGGAAGTAAGGGGGCTAGTCCCCCTATCAAGAAAAATAGTAGGAGGCAAAATTGTGAACGAGCAAGAATTGGAACTATTCCAAGAAGTACAAGATTCAGTTCAAAGATGTAAGCCTAACTGTGGTTGTATTCATTGCCCGCAAGGTGGTCAAGGGTTTGTTGAAGACAGTTTGTTTATTGTAAAAAATCATAAAATTATTTGGGCAGTAATCCTGTTTGATGGAACAGTGGCCTTTAAGGAAGTTTCACCAGAATGGCTGGAAGTATTTTCGGAAATAATAGTAGATTCCCCGAGTATTTTCGTTGTCTTTGATAGGTGTCATAAAATAGTTGAGTATGTCACCCACCAAGATAAAGTACTCCCTAATTAATTTCCCCCGGGTCAACTTTATAATAATGTGACCACTACTAATAGTTAATAAAATTCAGTCAGTAGTTTACAAGAAAATCAACTCCGCATCACTATCAAAGTTGGTGCGGAGTTCGCTGTTTCAAGTATGATATTAAGGCTAATGTGGTTTGAATCGGTAGTTGCGCGAAACAAGTTGTCTAATTAGATTCTCGCACTTGTTCTCTGTTGTGTCGTAGCGCTTGAAAGATACCTGAAAATAGCAGCGTACATCATCAAGCGAGGTTGACTATTCATCGCTATAATTAGATCGATGAACATAGAAAAGAGTAGGGACAGATTCTTGCTTGCCCCTACTCTTTTGGTGACTAGTTAGACCCCCATGCCGCTGGTGTTGGGTTGGAAGGTCAGCCGAATTTGGATTATAACAATCATCTTTTCTTGAAGGGTGCTGAAAACACCTTCTTCAAAGGGTCCACCTTGCAACGGCATACAGTCGAGGGCAGTATCCATTTCATTGATTTGACTGAAGATAAGCTCACAGAACGGTAATGAATTAAGATACTCCTGGCTTACAATGTTAAACTCGGTGAGACCCCCAGAGTGCATCTGTTCTTTTGATGAGAGCCCAGAAGATAGTGGAGTTGATCGAGAAAATCCGTATTCTGTCTGTTGATTAAAATGTATTGGTGGAAATTTAAAGTGCTTGCCGAGGTCAACGACACACGAGATCGGTATATCGACGACAAAGTCTTTAATTATACCCTCTACTGTGGTTGCGGTTTGCCGAACTACCTCGGAATATTGAATATCCTTGCGTACGAAACCTCCTATAAACAATTTGGGGGTATCGTGAGGTACACCTGGTACTGGGGGAATGCAGTTAAAAAAACGGCATTGTGTTATCTTCAGGTTTTTTCTAATCATTTTTATTTCAAGTGCTTTTGTAGGCAGAGTGATTATTGCCTCTGCAGGGATCGATACCGAAATCAACAATGTACCTGGACCGGTTTTCCTTAATTCTAGAGGGGTGCACATCGGCAACGCTGCAGTACTGGTGAAAATCGGATTTTGAGGAAGTGTCTGTTTTTTTTGATTACATACCGGAGTTGAAGGACTTTGGAGAGCCCAAGCAGGAGTAAAGGGAGCAGCTTGAGTCCACTGGTGAGAACAAGAACAATGCTTTTGATCTGTCAAGGTTTTCACTTCCTTTCTAAATTTTAGAATAAGACACAACCATACCCTATAATTTACTATAATCAATTAGCTTTTGTGCAAGAGCAAACCCGGTTTATCTGCCTTGAAATATTAATAGAGGTCAAGAGGCTTTCTGATACGATCATTTCTCGGGTAATCTTCACCGTTGATAAATCTGTAATATCAATTAAATCGATATTTGCCCTAAGCGGATGGAGCATAACTTGGGTACTCATCAAGGATGGATAGCTATAGTTCATCGAATTGTTTTTTACTAACCTTGGTAAAATCATGTCTCGAGTGATCTTCACGACGGACGAACCGGCATCCATTGCTGAACCTAACACTACTTCTAGACTTTCATCATCTTTACCCAACCGTTTAGGCGTGTCTTCAACTTCGACTTCAACTTCAACTTCAACTAAATCGCAGAGAGTAATCTCTTCCTCAATATTCAAGTTGTAGTCGAATGTTGGTTTCCATGTTTCCAAGACTTCGTGCGCGACCCTCGCCCAACTGAATCGCTCTTCCGCTAAGAGCCTGCCAGTCTGGCCCATGTTCTGGCGCAGTTCGGGATCCCTTAGGAGAATTTTAAGTTTTTTAGCAAATTCGATAGGGTCTTCGGGATGCTCAACGATTAATCCATTTTGGTCGATCACAACTTCCGGATTACCACCTCGCGCAGTTGTCAGAAAGGGCAAACCCGCAGCCATGGCTTCATAATGGACACGAGCCAGAGGTTCTTGCCACTGAGATGGGCATACAAAGATATCTCCAGCCCAAAACCATTGGTGAATGAGATCAGCGGATACATAACCTGTCGTGACTACAGGAAAAGGAGCTCTTTCTGACAGGGCACGAACATAGGCCACATAATCTGTAACTGTGTCAACACTGTACCAGGTTCCGCCCACAATCACCAAGGCTATATTCGGATCTGATGTATGGACCTCTTTAAGCGCATGAATTAATAAATCAATACCCTTTTTGGGGGTTAATCGTCCCACAAATAAAATAACAGTTTTAGTTTCGAGGTTATATTCTTCTCGTAGTTTCTGCCGAATATGGGTGGCGGTATTGGATTTCCCCCAAGGAATAAACGTATCTAGGTTTACTCCCGAATAGATCGTGCGAACCTTTGAAGCTGCTTGAGGATATAGATAACAGATAGTATTTCCCACATAATCACTTACGGTAATGATTCGTTCTACTTCATTTATTGCGGCAAGCGCATCATTGTGGTGAATTTTATTAGTATCAAACATGTCGTTATGCATACTTAAAATTATTCGTGCTTGGGGAGCTACTTCCCGGATTAAGGGAATAAGTCGAGGCCGATTAAACACATGAATAAGATCAAAAAAATTGTTTTGAAGGAAATCAAGAACTTTTTCAGCATAGATTTCTAACAATTGATCGCCATCTATTCTTACATACCAAATATTATCTTTGAGTTCCTCAAGAGGTAATGAAGGATCTGTTGTTCCTAAGATTGTTAAATCATTGTATTGACTTAATATTCCTGAGATTCCCTGGATATAGGTTTGAATAGCGCCACCGCGCACGGGTGGGACAGGCAACTTTTCCGTACAAATCATCAGTACCTTTAATTTATCAATCTCGTTCTTTCGTAAGCTCATGTTACCCGTTTGAAGATCAGAACTATCTTGTCTCATATCCCGATTGATGGGGAAAAATTCTTTGATGAAACTGGACGGGGTGGTTTCCTTAGTTGCAGTCATTTGCCTCATCTCTAGAGTTTCTGGTTTAATAGCAGATCTTGAAGCATAGTTGCCGATTTGGAACCTATGCTGGTCTAATTTAAGTTCCGCTAATGCCAACCCCTTTGTTTTTTCTAAAAGAGTCAGATGCTGAATGATTCCTCCTAAATCGTTATTAATAAAGTCAATAGGATCGTAAAGTATCTCATTAATATGTTTATAGAACTCATTAGGAAAGGCCAGATCATTCAATAAAATCGCGTACGTTTCAACATCGAGAGGATTTGCTTGATGGTAGGCTTCAATCATGCTCCGAATCCAAGTAACGTCCCACTTCTCTAAATTGTCCATCGTACTTGAAACTAGTTTGCGAAGATCGCGAATGGGTAGATCGTAAGCTACTCCATCTAAATCGATCACCCAAAGACCGCCAATGCCAAGTTGGCCATTAGACCATCCGTAGTCCTGGTGAACAAGTCCCCAGTGCTCTTCTCCCAGTGAAACCATCTGTGCATAAGCTGATTGTTCAAGATGGAACAAGGCGTCTAGAGCCTGTCGCTCAAATATCTTGATGGCAGCATGAAGCAATGGACTATTTGGAAGATCGTCGTAAGCTTTGGCGATATTCCGAAACCAATCAATTTTTTTAATTATTTTCTGATAATAAGCGGGCCAACGATACAATCTAGAAGCTCTTTGGGAACCCGCCGGTGGAACATATCCTCGGGAATATCTATGAAACTCCCCCAAGCCGTAACATAAGGCCTGAGCACCCTTCAGATCCTTGCTTGCTGGAGTTAAGGTTTCAATCCAATCTGTGACAATCCATAACTTTCCTCCCTCTTCGACATAGAGGGCGCCTTGCTTAGTCTTTTTTAATTCTGGAACTCGTCCTCCTTGTTTGACAATGTAGTCCTGTGCTCCTACGCTGAAGAGACTTCTGCTTGGCTTACGGTGTAGAACCTTCATACTGCGAGGCCCTTTATCGGTTTCTATTTTCCAGATGGCCCCACCTTTATCTGGCTTTGACGTAATTAACGTCATATCATGAATCTTCATGTCGTAGTATGGAATTACCTGCTGAGCTAATTCCTCAATTTCCGGAGGAACATACATATTTAAATTAATGTCGGGATACAAATCTTCGTTATCCCACGGTTGGATCACATATTCTTTCACATCGGCGCCCCCATCATATTCAACTACTTCACATACATTATTCTACTTTGGCGGTGAATGTTATCTTTGCAGTTGAAGATTGTAACGCACTATATCTGTATGAATACAATAGATAAATTGACATTCATGAGAGCGGGTTGACCGATTTATGAGAATATGCGTCGTAGGTGCTGGTTATGTGGGACTCACAACGGCAGCCGCGTTAGCGGATTTCGGGCATGAAGTTCAATGTGTGGATATGAAACAAGCGAAAATTGATAGCCTCACTCAAGGCAAGGTCCCCATATATGAACCTGGATTAGAAAGGTTAATTAGAAGAAACCTTGAAAAAGATAAACTTCGTTTTTCATCTAATGTAAGTGAGAGCATTAGGGACTATCCAATTATACTAATTGCCGTTGGTACCCCTTCCAGGGAAGATGGAAGCAGCAATTTAAATTATATTAATCAGGTTATTAATATTATTGCTTCGAACATTAATAATTACAAAATAATCATTACTAAGAGTACTGTGCCACCAGGAACCAATGAATGGATTTACCAGATGTTAGTTGAAATAGGCATAGAAGAAGATTTATTTGATATCGTTTCTAATCCTGAATTTTTACGGGAAGGAACAGCGTTATGGGATATATTTCATCCCAATAAACTAGTTTTTGGCACCAGAACAGATCGGCCAATTGAAGTCCTAAAAAAGCTTTATGAAGGTGAAAAAGTCCCTTATATTTTTACCAGTTTAACAGGAGCAGAATTGATCAAGTATGCTAGCAATGCATTTCTGGCTACAAAAATTTCGTTTGCCAATGAAATGGCCCGTATATGTGATGTTTACGAAGTTGATTATTTAGACATTTATAAAGGATTGGCAACAGATCCTCGAATCGGTCGATATTTTCTAAACGCTGGGCTAGGTTTTGGGGGATCATGTTTGCCTAAAGACCTGAGTTCCCTTAAACATTCAGCGATAAGCCGAAACGTGGAGACAAAATTACTTGATGCAGTGATGGAGATTAATGATACCCAAATTGAGCTCTACTTGAACAAACTAAGTACGGCACTTCCGAGCTTGGAGAATAAACAGGTTACGGTTTGGGGTGTGACCTTTAAATCCGGTACGGATGATCTGCGTTCCTCTCCCGCCCTTGCGCTTATCAAACGACTTGTTCAAAAGGGTTGTCGTGTTCACTCGTATGATCCGATGGTGCAACTTGAATTACCGGATGTTTCTTCCTACGTCAATCAGTATGAATCAGTTGTAGGGTCAGATGTTCTGATTATCGCTACAGAATGGAACCAATTTCAGAAATGCAATTGGTCAGAAGTGAAATCAAGAATGAAGGGATCCATCATTCTTGATGCTAGAAACTGTATTGATGGGAAAACCGTTAGAAGACATGGATTACTTTACTTGGGGGTAGGAAAACGATGAAAATATTAGTTACGGGGGCCGCGGGTTTTATAGGCTCCCACCTTTGTGAACGATTGCTAGAAATAGAAAAAATCGAGGTCATTGGCATCGATGGATTCATCAATCCTGCTCTTAACGTAACGAAACAGAGAAATCTTAAACTATCGCTTGGAAGTCCTCAATTTGAATTTCATCAAGTTGACCTTCGTCAAGCTGATTTAGCGCGACTTCTGGACGGTGTTGAAGTCGTCTATCACTTAGCGGCCATGCCGGGTGTACGCACAAGCTGGGGAACTGACTTTAAAGCTTATGTTGATCATAATATCTTAGCCACCCAGATGTTATTAGAAGCGGCACGTGGGTGTCCGCTCAAAAAATTTATCTATATCTCAACGTCATCGGTTTACGGTGAAAAGATAGGGAAAGTTACAGAAGATTCTATCCCTACCCCTCTTTCCCCATATGGGGTGAGTAAACTAACGGGTGAATATTTATGTAAGGTATATCAAGCTAGCTACGGGATACCTGTTGTTATTTTAAGATATTTCACTTTATTTGGACCAAGACAAAGAGAGGATATGGCGTTTCATCGATTTATCAAAGGAATTCTTGAGGGCCAACCTATCTATATATATGGTGATGGGAAACAAACGCGGGATTTTACCTTTATCAGGGATTGTGTGGAAGCAACGGTTGCAGCGCTTGATGCAAAAGGAGTGATCGGGGAAACAATCAATATTGGTGGCAGGGAAAGAGCTTCGATCCTAGAAGTTATCTCAATACTTGAAGATTTACTCAATAAAAAAGCGACCCTAGAATTCTTGGAACGACTTAAGGGAGATCCGTTGGATACTTGGGCTGATATATCGAAGGCCAAACGTTTAATAAACTATAATCCAATAAGTACTTTGAAGACAGGCTTAGAACAACAAATTAAAGACATTTGCGATATTATGTCTCTGCCGAGATAAAAATTTTTATGAAGTGATCGTAGAATTCCCAGAACAAGTTGTAGAAATATTCATATTATACACAAGAACCCTTCTGCCAAACGGCACTATTAGGCAGATCCTGTTAGTTGAAAATAGTTGAAAAAATCTAGTTAAAGAAAGGTGCGAGAGTATGCACAAGGAAGAATTGCTGAAACAACTTTATGATGTAATGGATAATGGAGAAGACATTAAAAAAGTTAAGATTACGTATAAAAATGGAGAAGTGATGAAAATCGCTTTCGACGATGACGAAGACGAAGAAGACGAAGAAGACGAAGAAGAAGAAGACGAAGAAGAAGACGAAGAAGAAGACGAAGATGAAGACGACGAAGAAGACGAAGATGTTGCAGGAGAGGACAAAGTTGAGACAACCGATGCTATTCAAGAATCGGGATGGAAAATTAATGTTAAGTAACGCAGTTCAGTCCCTGTCGTCTCAAATTCAATGCAATTTGATAATCATTTGAATTAGGTCTTTAAGACTAATAGCAAAGTACCCATTTTTTACAGAATGGGTACTTTGCTATTAGTTTTATTAAAATATTATCACGTATTGTTTCAGTTAGTATATTATATTAGGATTCTAATGTTGAAATGGGACGTATTATAACCAACAGATATTTGAGGAATGTTGTGTTGGCTAGTTTAGCTCATTATTAAATATATGGAGTGATCGATGTGCAGCAATTAACAACAGGTTTAATAGAAAATAAGCTTGCGTCCGTAATTGATTCTACACCAACGTGCGTTGTTTCAATTAAATCAGTTTCCATTTTAAATAGACCTATCGCCACTTTAGGAGTTAGAGTATCTAACGGTGATACGGTTGCCACGAGTATCGAAATCAAAGGTTTTCACATGGATGGAACGACTAAAAAAGAGTATCTTTCAGATGTCTTTTACATTGATGCTGGAAATGTAGCTACACGTCAATACTATGTTCAATTTGACGCTTATGAATTTCAGTTTATTTCAAGCTCACATGCAGTAGAAGTAGCCGCTTGGGGTTTAAATTCGGCTGGAAAATCGACTATCGCTTATCGCGTGCTGCCAGCAGACATTAATTGTTTGGGAGAACCAACAGTCGCATCAGAACATAAAAAAGTTGGATCTACAGCATCAGGAGCTACGACTGAAATCGGGGCAACAGGAGAGCAAGGGGCAACAGGAGCACAAGGGGCAACAGGAGAGCAAGGGGCAACAGGAGCACAAGGGGCAACAGGAGAGCAAGGGGCAACAGGAGCACAAGGGGCAACAGGAGAGCAAGGG
>JARLHW010000261.1 GCA_031292075.1 Desulfosporosinus sp. | reverse complement strand
TGTTTTTGCTTGAGTGGGTGACACCACGTAACTCGGGTTTCGTATTTCGATACATGACATAGTTTATGTGATCGAATAAGATAGCTAAATTGGCAGATAGATACGAGTAAATGACAGAAACCTAATAGCGATAGAATTGAAATTGGAAACGAGCTGAGGAAAAACAAAATGAAGAGAAAAGAATCAGGATCGCGGACAGCCGAAATGCAGGAGCAGGAGCCTCAGCCGATGGGAAATGAGGGAAGACACACGCCGCTGAAGCTGCTGATTTATCTGCGCAACCCTAATAACCTGACTGTATTGGACCGGATCTACATCGCACAGTACGGGAATTATACGGAAACGATGAAGAAGCAGCGCAAGCTGAGGCGGAAGGCGTTCCAGGATTACATAATGTACAACGGAGCGATCAGCAACGAGCCAAGGAACCCAAAGAAGCCGATGCACCAGTTCATCAACATGCCGCAGCTGGCCTGCGAGTACATACGACCGATGTTGGAACTGTTGCTGAAAGGGCAGAACTACGCGGCATGCTTCAAGAAAACCTACTTCGACCTTGTTCACGGATCGAAGCTCCATAGCGTCAACATGTACATAGAGAGGATACTCAACACCATGGGAAAGATGGTGGGACCGCCGCGAAATAGGAAACACCCCACACCGGTTGAGGAGGTTAAGATTCCGGTGTCAAGCATAGCTTCTCCAAGAGAGAAGGCAGCAGCGACTGAGACACCGGTCGCAAAACGTTATAATGCTCCGCTAGCAGTGGTCCAGGCCAGCCTCACGGAAATTCTCTGGCCATGTCCGAAGGACGATGTGGCGCTGATGCAGAACATATCCAGACTGTATTGCGCACTCTGCAAGAAAATGTTAAATCCCGAGCCGTGGTACATCTCCCTGCTCTGCATCCACATGGTGTGCTCCAAATGCGCTAGCAAGGAGTATAGGTGGAACAAATACGCGCACTGCAGGTTTTGCAACAACTACGTTATGGCTTCATGTCGCACAACGCCGAATGGGTCGTCCGGCGAGGTGTCAGTCGAAAAAAATATGAGAAGTTTCGTCCAGATAAACAAAACCGGATACAAAGGCCTGGAGGTTTCCACGAAGGGAGAGCAGTTCATGAACAATCTGGGATCAGGGAAAAAGCTCGTCTTCGTGGGAATAAAATCTGAGTACTTCCTCCCGAGGGTGAACGTGAACGCGACAGAAAGGAAGATCATTCGCGCGCGTTCTGTTGAGATGTTCGATGTGGATGTTGAGCTGCTATTCAAAGATTATGTGGAAGAGATACGACAGGTTAAAAAGCTAGTTATGATAAACTGCGAATGTGCGTCCAAAAGCGTCCGGGAGCTCATTAAGTACAATACGCAGAGCATAGTCAGCCTGAACTTCTGCAACTGCAAGTTCAACGACGATGCGATGGCGGTGCTGGCCTCGTACGGGGACGAGTTTAGGCGTATTCGGGAGCTCGTCCTGAAGGAAAACCTGTTGACCAAGATAAGTGGCCCCCTCATAGCCAGCTTTGTCAGAAACAAGCCGCACCTGCGGAGTCTCCTCCTCAGCAGCAACCACCTTGGCGAAGGCTACCTCGACATCGTCAAGGCGGTGACCGGGTCGCCGACTATGAAGTTTCTTGGACTCGGGAATAACGACATCACCAGCCTTGACCCACTGTTTGCCGATATGCTCAGCTCAACAGCCCTCGAGGCCCTCGCCATTTATACCAACCCCCATATCGACGCCAAGGGCATAGCACAGCTTGTCAGCGGACTCGCCCGGAATCACACCATAAAATTACTCTGGATGCGCGGCATCAAGATGGGGGACGCCGACGTGAAGAACTTCGCTGAAGCTATAGCCACGAACGATTCTTTGATCGAGCTCAGTATGGGCTACAAAGGCATCACGAAGGAAAATATCTCGCACATAGCGGCCGCACTGGGTAAGAATAATAAGCTGATGTCACTGTACCTGCATTATTGCAAACTGACAATCAAAAACTTAAATGAATTTGCTGAAGTTTTGAGGGTGAACGGGTCGCTGCGACTGCTGGGAATACAGAAAGTTAGACAGAAGTCGGATTCGGCTGATGCTATATATAAGCTGATAATGTCGGCTAAGAGGCTGAAGCACTTAGTTCTGGGACAGGGGAAATACTTGTCGCAGTATGATAGGGAGAAGCTCACTGCTTTCTCAGAGGCTGCAAGCGAGAAGGGCAAGTGCCCTCTCATCCAGAACATTA
>JARLHW010000260.1 GCA_031292075.1 Desulfosporosinus sp. | reverse complement strand
TATGCTGGAGAAAGTTTATGGTTTTTCAACATCAGACACCAAAAATATCGAAAGGCTTATCGATGATGATCATTTAGTCATCAATCACATGGTTCTACCAAAAGGGGCAGGGCTTCCGGGGCACTATTCAAACTCGAACGTGTATATGATCATCGTTAGAGGAACTATGACATTAATACTAGGCGACCAGAATCCACATCAATATACCTGTGGTCAGATTATCAACATACCGTTTAACATAAAGATGAATGCCAATAACGTTAATGAAGACGTACTTGAATTTTTTGTAGTTAAATCACCAAACCCCAAAAATTATGGGGGTAAATAGAAGTGTCATTTTTACAACGGTTTACATCTCAAGCATATTAGGCGTGGAATAAACTCGCTTTCGGCAGATTTGAGGCACAGGGAGTGCCTCAAATCTTAGTGGCGCAATTGAAAACAATGTCTCGGGTGACTTGATTCCCCTTGTGGAATAGAAACGTTTGGAGGGAGGGAAGTTACTGTGGCTAAAAAAAGGGCAATGGGTATTATAATTATCCTCATTATTTCGGCTCTAGTCGTTGGAGGGGGCGGTGGTTGGTACATTTATGAGCAACTCAACTATCTTTCGACTGATAATGCTAGCGTTCAGGGATCGGACCTAAAAGGGTCACTTATCCCACTAGCGTCACCAGGGAACGGGCTACTTAAGGCTTGGAAGGTTAAAACAGGTTGGACTTTCAATCAAGGGGCTGTATTAGGACAGGTAGAAGAGCTGAATGATACGCTGGATTTGCGGGCGCCGATCACAGGCACGATCATCGAAAATGACGGGGCTAATGGTCAGACTGTTGTGCCAGGTCAGCAAATCGGCTATATCGTTAACTTGAGTGAGTTACAAGTGGTGGCAAATATTGATGAGACTTTAATAAATGAAGTTCAGGTTGGGAAACAAGTAGACATCAGCATTGCGGCGTATTCTAAGATGAATTTCACAGGCACCGTCAGCGGAATTGGGAGCGCATCCGCCGTTGTGGTCAATGGCCTAGCCAATACAAGTCTTAGCAGTGTTTTTGATAAAGTCGTACAGAGAGTTCCAGTCTATATAACCATTAATGGAATGCAAGGTAAGCACTTGGTTCCCGGTTTATCTGCTGCTGTGAAAATCCATAAACACTAGAGCTCCGATGAATTTGGAGGATGGAGGGAAACGATGTGGTAGAAGCTAATTCCAAAAAGAAAAACCTCACTCGAACGCTGATCGGAGGAATAGTGGTAATCCTCATGGCGGCGGGCGCAAGTTATTATCTCTATATGATGCGTTATGTATCAACCGATGATGCCCAGATCAGTGTAGCTGAAGGAAATAGTGTGCCGATTACCGTATCCTTTCCCGGGCGCTTAAACAGTTGGACGATCAATCTCAACGATGCTGTTAATCAAGGTCAGGTGATCGGTACGGAATCGAATCAGTCGGTTTTGTCGCTCAACCCTTTGTTGGTGCCGGCTGTCCAGAAGGACCCACTATTAGCGCAGAGGTTGCTAGAACGGGAAAACATTCGGTCGCCTATTAGCGGAAAGATAGTTCAGACAAATGTTGCGCAGGGTCAAGGGGTCCAGCCGGGACAAGTCTTGGCTGTGATTGCAGATTCGAATCAACTTCAAGTTACTGCCAATATTCAGGAGACCGACATCAGTAAGATCCACGTGGGGCAGATCGTCGATCTGGAGTTGGACGGCCTTCCCAGTCAGCCCTTGCATGGCGTCGTCAGCAGAATTAATGATGTTACACAGTCCGTCTTCTCGATTGTCCCTAATATCACAGCAGCGTCAGGCACCTACACCAATGTCGTGCAGAAGATTCCGGTTATCATTCAAATAACGGATAAAAATCTAGCTAAGAAAACACTAGTCCCTGGTATGAGTGCCCATGTCCAGATTCACGTTCAGTAAAAAGGGGCTTAAGACAGACGTTACAGACAACACAGGAAAGGAGGAAAAAAATTGAAATTCGAAGAACAATTTGGAATAAGTGGTTTGGCCTTGACTGGTATTCTCT
>JARLHW010000259.1 GCA_031292075.1 Desulfosporosinus sp. | reverse complement strand
CCGCCGCCGCCTGGGCTCAGCGCTGCTGCCGCTTGCGCACTCTTTCGTTCGCTTCGTTCCCACCGCAACTATCGAGACACACGCTAGTCATGTAGTTCGACACAGACAGTGCTTCGGCATCGAGACCCGAGCCTGTCACAAGTGGCGTGCACGTGGATTGCGAAGCTACACGTGCACGGCACTTACTATGATACACATAAATAGCTTCAAGGAGACTCGTGTTATCTCCAGTGTTGTCTTGAGTGGCGACGTATGGTGGTACTGATAGGAGTCGATCTCGGGGAATCCCCGGGATTGAAGGAAGTGCTGATAGGGTCATCACAGCGCCACAGTACATACAACAGCAAGCTTCCATTGTATGGTAATGATGGCATTGGGGTCTGATCAATGCTGCACGCGTGAGACGCTTGGAAGTGACTAGGAGAGGCCCATTTTTGAAAAAATGGTGCCCCCGCCTGTGGGGTTTCAGTTACTGTTGCGAACTGAGCGCCACCGCAAACGATCCTCAGAGTGATGAATGTTTTGCATGCGCTCTTTGTGACAGCCGCATGGGACTCTGGGAAACACTATCAACAACGATTTAAGACGCCAAAAACTATCAAAATGATTAGTATTCGTGCAGTACATCAATACCATCTGCTTGGAATGGTCGTGCGATCATTATTGATGCTGAAAAGCTCCGTTTTGTCAGAATCGTCTCAGCTGCACCGTCTTTTTTTGTCGAATTTCTCCTGACACCAGTATCGATACCAGTGACATTTAAACACTTAGAATGATTAATATATGCATTCTAATATATGTTACGCTTGTTTGCACTCTCATATCTTCATTTTTGATGAAGTTATTACGGTTTCAATTTAATGACTGTGGGATTTCGGCAAAACGCACAGTAGAACAACCAATAGCGCGTTTTTTGTCGGAAAACTTCCATGGATGAGTTTGTACGCATGTTTAACACATGTAAATCATGTTTTTGGGGCAAAAAGAGTTGGTGTGTACTCTTCAAAAAGACTCGGTGTGTGCCCCTTGCCGGGCTTGAACCGCTGTCCTATCGGTCACTCAGCTGAGACGTCGCTTGCCCAGTTGGTGAACACTAATAAGCCGACCAATTGCACAGTCATTGGCCATGACGTCAAGCTTCCTCGATGCAATAGCCCCCTACCGCTTCACGGACGGGGGCAAAAAGAGGTCCCGGTGTGCGTTTCGCCTTCGGACCAAAGGCAAGACTTGATGATCACCATCGGGGCATGCTCCTTGCACAGTTGATCGCTCAGAGTCCACATCATCCGCACAGACGCTGCGTCTTCACCGCAGCAGATCTTCGTCGTCGCTCCATTCCTTGTGAGGTGTTCACAATCTCGGAGGGTGAGATG
>JARLHW010000258.1 GCA_031292075.1 Desulfosporosinus sp. | reverse complement strand
TGCAAATGTAAGAATCGAAAATGCGAATATGGATAAGATTGTTGTCTTCATTGTTTTTGTTCCTTTTATTTTTGGTTTATTTATTGTTTTAATGTTTATGATCATTACTGTTTATTCCTCTTAACTGGCTCTCCGAATCAATCAGATAACCTCCCGATGCCGCTATCTCTTCTCCCGATGATAACCCGCTTAGTATCTCATAACGACTGTCAATACGGTTACCGACCTGCACTTCCCTCGCTTCAAAATGCCCCGCACTTACTTTCACGTATACAATGTTCCTCTTCCCTGTAAGCAGCACTGCCTCAAGCGGCACCGTTATACCCGTCCTGCTCCCCCCCGCAAAATATGCCTCTCCGTACATGTTCGGCTTTAGTCTGTTCTTTGGATTCGGAATGATAGACCTTACCTTTATCGTCCTTGTCTGGGGATTTATAACGGGATATATAAAACTTACCTTCCCTTCAAATACTTCCCCCGGATAAGAAGCAATGTTTAACTTAACCCTTCCTCCCGTAGCAATCGAATTAATATCCGATTCATACACCTCTGCAATGTTCCATAAAGTCGAGAGGTCCGATAACTCAAATAGAATCGTCCCTTCATTCACATACATCCCTTCCTGTACCTTCTTCTCCAGTACCGTCCCGCTGTAAGGTGAATAATAAGTTAAGGTCTGATTTACTCCCTTGCTCTTCTCAAGCTGATCTACCTGACTCTCCGTCAGACCGAATAGAAGCAGCTTTTCTCTGGCCGCCGCCAGCAGTGAATTTTTATTATCATTCGATAGCATTGTATAATTCTCATCATTCTTAAGCGAAAGTACGTAATCATTCTGCGCCTGTATAAGCTCAGGACTGTATATCTCAAACAGCGCCTCTCCCTTCTTCACATAGTCGCCCGTCGTATTAACAAGCAGTTTCTCAATCCTTCCGTTAAACCTCGCTGCAATCGTCTTCCTGCTATCCTCTGCAAAATCCAAAGTAGAGTAAGCCCTTACTTCCTTATTGTATGATTCCGCCTTTATCGTAATTGTAGATACATTAGCCAGTATCTGCTTGCTGCTGCTGATATCGACCGACGTAGGCATCGTGTCCGTATCCATGGATGAAGTCTTGATTACAAGATCCATGTGGCAAATGGGACACACCCCCGGCTTGTCCGATATTACCTGCGGATGCATGGGACATGTATATACCACCTTATTCTGCGCCCCTGTAGATGCGCTCTCTTTTGTCTTGTTCCCCGAACACCCTGCAGCAAATAATAAAACCGCCGTTAAAACTATTATTAAATATTTCATTTTATAATTCCTGTTGTTCATTTTTATAATCTTCATCTTGTCCCTGCCATCATATAAATGTCGGCAAGCGTCATCTCGTAATCCATCTTAACCTCTGCCTGCGCTTCCTCCTTCAGAAGTATCGACCGCAATGTCTCAAGCAGAGTATTAATGCTTAACTGATTGTTCTTGTACTCGGTCAGCTGTGCATCAAACGCTTGCTTGTAAAGAGGGAGCACCTGGTTATCGTATAACAATACTTCCTCTCTTTTGCTCTCTAACTTTTTAAGTGAAGCGTTCAACTGCGATATCATCTCTCTCTCCATATCCGTCCTCTCTAAAGAAAGTCCCGATATGTCCGCCTTGATCTCTTCCTCCTTTGATGTTATCTTCCCGGACGACCACGGCATGAAAGGTAGTGTAACCGACG
>JARLHW010000257.1 GCA_031292075.1 Desulfosporosinus sp. | reverse complement strand
GCTTCGTTGTCAACGGCAGCAAGAAGATATTCAGATTTGATGATGAACTAACCCCCAACGAAGTCTCTGTGCTAATCTCACTTCTCACCTCAGGGGCCGAGATCGAGTACCTTGCTCTCTGCCAAGAGCTCCCTGCAGGTACAGGCGCAGAACTCGGAGAGGCGATAAAGTGTTCCGGAAAGATTACCGAGCTGCGTGTCTTCGGATACATAATGGGCGATCCTTCTCCAGAACTGTTTCAGTTGATTGTGGCCTCCCTTAATCCAGCACTAGAGCATCTCACAATACGGTCCGTATATGACGAGAACATGCATCAATTATGCGATGGTTCGCCCGGGAAGCAGCGCCTCACGATGCTTCGCAGCCTTAAAATAAAAGACTGCGAATTCCGCATCCCGTTGCTCGCCAAGTGGATCAGTTCGCTTCAAGCCCTCGAGTCTCTGGTCATTTCAAGAACAAATCTTATCCCTTCAGACGTCAAAGCGCTAGCCGCGGCCATGAGAAAGCTCCCCGCAGTAACCGATCTGAGCCTTTGCGAGGTTACGATCGAGACGGAGGATTGGCAACAGTTCGGAGGAAACTTCTTCGGCAAACTCACGAAGCTTTCCTTGAATAGTGACAAGCTAAAGGACGAAGGAATCGCGGTGATTGTGGACGAGATTCTTGCTTCCCGACGACGAAGGTGCGGATTGGAGAAACTGTCCTTGTACTTCAACGGTATTGGACCGGCCGGGGCACAAAAGCTTTCAGAGCTGATCGCGTGCTCACCTCATCTTCGCCACCTGTGTTTGGGGCGGAATCCTTTAGAAGTTGGGATCGCATCACAGGTTCTCGAAAAATGCGCGAGCTCACTGGAGGTGCTCGATGTCGGAGACTGCAGGCTGGGTCCGCGTGAGGCTGTGTCGTTGTTTGCTCATGACTACTGTGCGTTGACTATACTAAAAATTACCTGTAACAAAGTGGGGGACACAGGTGTTGGAGCAGTTGCCCAGCTTCTTCTGCATTCAAGCGGACGCACGCTGAAAGTATTGAAAATTGGAGAGAACAACATCGGAGAGGCTGGAGCGCTGGTGCTTGCCAAGGGGCTCGCCAAGGCCTATGCAATACGAATCATGTATGCGAATAAGAATCCGTTAGGCCCTCGTGGCGCGACGGCGATACTAGATGCGTTGGCTGCTGTGTCCACAGTGCCAATTGATAAGATATACATGTATTGGTGCGAGATTGGTAATGCTGGGGCTTCGGCTGCTGGAAAGCTCATAATGCGCAGAGGCTGCAGACAGTTAGATTTGGATAATAACAGTATACATTTCAAAGGCGCAAAAGCGATTGCGGATTCTCTCAATTCTTCTGCATGCACGATAGAAAAACTGAACTTATTAGAAAATTGGATTGGCGATGAGGGAATAAAATACCTTTTGAAGCAGATTATATTGAAACCCGGATCAGTCTGCAAACTCCTTTTAGATTTATGCGGTATAGGAGTGGAAGGTTCGATGGCTATCAGGCAGGCGATAGAAACGCAGGGCGCGCTAAAGAAGTTAATGTATGTTGAACACATTAAAGGTATGGATGAGAGCGCGAAAGCAATCCTTCGTGAGGCGGAGGGAATTAGTCACAATTTGAAGTATACAGAAATTGAAAAACTTTATGAATGAACTCGCCTAACATAAATCGCACAATCATATTGAGTATATGCTTTGGTATCGTGCACAGCTTTAGTGTGATTCCGATTGCAGCAGGCCCACTCACATAGCGCTCGG
>JARLHW010000256.1 GCA_031292075.1 Desulfosporosinus sp. | reverse complement strand
GTAACCCACCGATAAGGGAATCGTTGTCCCAACTACGGCAGAAGAACCCAGAATGTATTTATCCATACCTACCAGATGCATCGAACCGCCCTTTCCACCTGAGCACCCGGTCGCCTTGCCATAGAGTTCTGCGAGCATTGAGGAGAGATTGCCGCCTTTAGCGATGTACGCGGCATGACCGCGATAGGTCGCGGAGACAACATCGTCGTCTCTAAGAGCGCTGCAAACGCCAACAGAAACAGCCTCTTGCCCGATCGAAAGATGTACTGGGCTCTTAATCTTGTCGGAAGGGTAAATTCTTGCGGTCTCCTCCTCGACCCTCCGTATCTGCCGTAACTTCCGGTAAATTAACCTTTCGTCGGCATGCTCTAACATGCTATAACTCCCATCTGGCAAGAATCATGCTCCGCAAATAGATGATTAAACCTCAGTAAGTATCTCCGGTCTATCAATGCTACTGACAGCACCACGCTCGTCGAGTATCTAACGCCAAAGAATCTCAAGCGCATAATCGGTTGAACTGTCATCCTGCACAAAAAGTTCCTTGCGTGTGTAGTCTTGGGCATCAAAGCTCTCAATCATTTCCGGCAGGTGAGCAGCACCGTTCAGAAGGGTGTAACTGCGCTTATTACCAGCATCATTGAATCAATCCTGTTTATCTACACTCTAGCCCGGTTCTTATGGTGTCCGTCATACTAACAGTCCTTCGTTGAGGATGACTTAACTTGCCTGACCCCAGCCTGCGGTGTGCCGGTGCGGCACCATCTAGTCGATTCACTACCGAGAAATAGGTTCTTCGCATCTGCGCAGAAATAATTCCTCGTATATGGATGTATTTTGGGATCAGAAGTGATATCAGCAATTTGCACAAAATGCAAACTCTCGTGCTGCAGATCCGAGACGATCTGTGCGTCGGAGCTAACTGCACAGCGGCATGCGATTACTACGTACTGTGTAGAAATATTCGAGTCCTCGAAGTAGCTGTCATCGTAAATGTGATCGTAAATCCCGTGGAAAACCACTTGGTCTGGTGATAGGCACAAACCTGTCTCCTCTTTCGCTACTCGCTGCAGCGCCATAGCCAGGGTTTCCCCTTTCATTACTCTTCCACCAGGAACGAAATAATAATCTCGTGCGGGTCCATGCGTCCTCCGTCCCACCAGGACTTCATCGCGTTCGTTAATCAGCAGCAGGTCGAGTGAGACCAACACCGTGTCGCGAACGATAGCTCTGAACTGTTCCAACGCTAATTTCATACGTACTGACCAACGACTATCAGTTCATGCTCATCTCGCTGCGCGTAGTAACTACTCATCATTTAGAGCCTTGCAACTATTTTGGGCAAAGAAACGATGAAATGTCTTGGCTACAAACTCCACTTCCGAGTCTGACATATAGGAATGACATCCTATATAGAATCCAGACTGATTGATCCATTTAGCCACTGGGTAGCTATCTTCCAG
>JARLHW010000255.1 GCA_031292075.1 Desulfosporosinus sp. | reverse complement strand
GAGTGCGTAGTCCTACACTCGGTAGTCCACTACATACCACAAAATTTAATGTTGCGCTCTAACTAAATGAAGACAACCACTATGCAATATCTGGTACATTATCTTTTTGATTATTTTTGTCTTGACATCCGAGCCACTATAGTGGTCGTTCTTATTCTTCCCCATCTGATACCACCCCAATGGAATAGCCTCGTCAGAAAATGGATTGTTCTTCAGATTAAATGAGTGTTCTTCCGTAAATTCTGCGTCGTCTTTCAAAAAAAACATAGTTAGGTCCCATAACCACTGCTCGTATTTGGAAAGGTATTCCCTGCTTTCTGCTAAGTTAATTCGAAACTTCTCATGTACTTCTTCATCAAAGTTTTCCAAGAGCTTTTGGCGGGTTTGGTGAAGGGTGCTGCTGATTTGACTTTCTAATTCACGTTGTAAGTCATCGAATGAAGTCTGAATTTCTCCCTGTGTCCGACACTCCCGATAAATTTTAGCAATCCGCTTCTCAAAGTCTACTCCGTTTTCGATACTACCTAACACTTCATCACTAGCTCCAAAAACACCACTAAACAGGTTAAACTTCTCATTCAGTAGTTGGTACACCCTCTGATCAGCGGCATTAGCCTTATTTAAGAAATTCACAACCACTACATCATACTTCTGACCATATCGATGACATCTACCTATGCGTTGTTCGATACGCTGGGGATTCCACGGGAGATCGTAGTTTATGACCATTGAACAAAACTGTAAATTAATGCCTTCTGATGCCGCTTCAGTAGCAACCATTATAGTGGCCTCATCTCGGAAATGATCGATCAGTGCCGCCCGCATATCAGCGGTGGGCGAGCCTGTCACCCGATCGGAATTACGATTTTTCTCCAGCCAGTTTCTATATATTGCCCGAGACTGAGGGTCGTTGTTCGTGCCATTAAATAATACGACCTTACCAGCGTATTCCTTTGCTTCCAGTAGTTCTTTTAGGTAGTTCTGCGTGCGCACACTCTCAGTGAATATAATGGCTTTTCTATTTGCTCCCAGCCTAGAGGCTTCTATAAAGCCCCGATTCAAAGCGGTGAATAGTTTTTCCCCTTTGGAGTTAATCTGGATGGAATCTGCCAAAACTTTAAATTCCCGAATATCAACAATCTCTTTTTGTATTTCTTCCTGTTGCTGAGTGCTGTAATTTTCACTTGTCGGTTCAGTGGACTCTTCATCAATCCACTCTTCGGCCATATCCTCATACCGGTCAAAGTCATCTCCAATAGTTGGTTCCGTATCAGAGTTCTGTTGTCCATTCTGCTCGTTTAACTCCTTCTCCAGCCTCCTAGCCAATGCTTCCAGTGTCGCAGAGATGGCATAAGTGGAGGATGCGAGCAGTTTTCGCAAAATAAGCGTCATTAGCTGTCGTTGGCTGGATGGCAAGGCATACAGGTTAGACCGCTGTAGGTAGGCACTGACAAGTTCATAAAGTCGCTGTTCGTCTTCTGTCGGGAAAATTCCTCAACCAGAGCGATTCTGCTAGTATATTTTATGTATTCTAAAACCTGCCGACGAAGCGTCCGTTTGCATAACGGCTTTAGCCTTTCTTTTAGTTCACCAAATGCCTGCACATCGGAAGAACCTGTAATTTTACCGTACTGAGATTTAAAGCTTTTTACATCCCCAAAAGCATAATCATCAATAATGCTAACCAAACCATAAAGCTCCAGCAACGAGTTTTGAAGTGGGGTAGCTGTGAGAATGACAACTAGATCCCATTGAACAACCTGTAGATACTCTTCTTTGGAACGAGCGAATTGATAAGAACAGATAATGATTTCATTTTGTTCAAAGGGGTTATTTTTTTTTTGTCGGGTGGCTTCTTGAAATGATTTGGTTTCCAGTATCAATGAAGGAAGAAAAAACTTATCTATTAATTCCTGACTCCATTGCTTACGAAGGTTGGCTGGTACGATTACTAATATTTTGCGTTTACGTTCAGCCCATTTCTGTGCGATTACCAAACCCGCTTCAATGGTTTTTCCCAGACCGACTTCATCCGCCAGAATTGCACCTTTCGATAAAGGAGAGTGGAAGACAAATAAGGCCGCCTCGACTTGGTGCGGGTTTAAGTCAACCTGAGCATCAAGCAGAGTAGTCGCAAATTTTTGCATGCTATCAGATGAACTTCGTTTGGTCAGTTCATAAGCAAAATACTTAGCATGATAAGGCGTTAGGTTCAATATATCTGCCCCCATTCCGAGGTTAAAATAAAGAATTTCTTCCCAAGAAAGTAACTTTAAGAAAATGCAAAAAATTAGCCACATTTACCACTATTCCATTTCATTTCTGAATCTCCTTTTCTATTTGACACAGGTTCTATAGTTACGACAAACGTTCCAGTGAATATGACCAATTCGACAAATTTTACGATTGTCTTTTTCATAAAGTTTGTAGGCTATCACCAAAATAGACATCAGTTGCGATTTATCCAACTGATAAATCAAGTGGAGAGGTATTTCGACCCTTAGTAGTTTCCCTCAAGCGTTCCACATGTTTCCTTCCACAATTAATAATATTCCAAGAAAACACAAAAAAAGCCAGACCGTCCAAACGATCTGGCAAATAAGTTCAGTGGCGACATTACCAATATGTTCTTGTTTCATTGATCATGTAGGGTTCCAGTGACCCAGCACATAAAAATACGTAGTTGTAAAAAGACCGCACCCCGGCGGGTTTTGCCATGGACTGGATGCGCTTTTTTCGAATAGAGGGGATACCGTTACCCTACATATATACATACGAACCTTTTCAGCAAGACGGACACCCCGCCGGGAGTTTGCCATTAACTGGATGAACTTCTCTCCATGGTAGAAATAATGATACCGACCATATATAACAACGATCATATTAGGGATGACAGCCACCCCTCGGAATCTTGAGGGGGTAGAAATGTGGGCTCATTCTGTAAAACCCTTCTTCTGCATTTCTGTGGCATTACAAAACAATGCCATCCCCGTGTTCATTTTTTTAAATTCTAGCTTTTCGTAAAATTGTTCTTTACCGGGTGCTGCATATAAAATGAGATTACATTTTGGAAGTGACTTTCTAATATTATTAACTATCATTCTTCCTATCCCTTTACCTTGGTACTCCGGTAATATTGCTATATCATATATGGCAGCTTGATACGCCCCATCTGAAAGTGCACGACCAAATCCAATTAGTTTCTCATCGTCTAAAATAAATACCACAGTATGGCTATTTTCAAAAGCTTTCTTATGAATTTCTGCTGTAAAACTTGCCATTCCAACTATTCTCAAAGTTTGAGATACAAAATCCCAATCAATATTCGAACAATCAAACTGAATCTTTAACGTCATCCCTTCTCCTCCTAGCCACTGACTAAATGTCCTATCTACCAACGGTAGATACTAGTAACCCGAATTTATAGAAACGAACCAGTTCGGAAAGACCGCCAACCCCGGCGGGGGTTCGCCCAGATATCTGCATCGAGCATCGAGCATTGAGTGGAGGCGAGGGTCACAATGGAAGCTTAGGTTAGGTCTTCAAGAATCAGACTAAATAATCCGATTCAAATGGATACTTGGCAAATGCAGTCTTATGACGCTTAAATCCTAACTTTTTATAGAATTCCTCATTACCGAAAGTCGAAGTCAAATGAATGCAAAGGTGATCGTTGTCCTTTAGTAATTCCGCCATCAAGCCTTTGCCTATCCCTAATTTCTGATATTCCGGTACAACTCCAACATCAAAAATCATTCCATAACATATTCCATCTGATAGCATTCTGGCCGCTCCAATTAGATTACTATTATTCCAAACAGTTACTACTTTGTAGCTTTGTCTAAAGGCATCTCTAATCTTATCATGGTCTTTCTTCTTTCCGTAACCAGCAACCAATCCAACAGTATCGTAAAGATGAAAAAGCTGTCGCCAGTTAATACAGTCCAAGTCCTCTTTATAGTTAAACATTGCGTCACTCCTAATTATATAACCCGGAAACGCCCAAAACGCCCCGGTGGGTAAATAATCTTAACTCCCAGTACTCCTTCACTCCTACATCCCAACCGACCTTCGAAATGGGCCTTCTTTTGAATAACTCGGTACTTGACTACTGGCAAGGCTTTATCAAGGTGGTTATTTCTCCTTGAGCTTAGCAAGGGGCAAGCGGGCGGGGTGACTTATATTGTAAAGTTTCCGAGAAACAACTCTCAATTAGTCATGCTTAATAGTTTTTTAACTTCCTCAACTGAAATAACTTCTGTAAAGCGTTTATTCCAAATCTTGTAGTTATAAAACTCATAAAGTTTCTCCCCAGATAGATAATCGTTATCAAAAGTTGTATTTGTTTCTTCGGGTATAATTATTTTATAATCATGTTCAAAAGCACTTTTACAAGTAGCATCAATACAATATTCTGTTTGAAGTCCAACCAATATTATTGTATCTATTTTCTTATTATCCAAATGTTTCTTTAAATCAGTTTTGTAAAAAGCACTATTGTACTGTTTTTCGAAGATTAGTTCATTACTATTAGGTGATACTTTATCATAAATCTGCCATCCATGTGTCCCATTTTCAAGTTCTGTACCCTTTCCATCATCATGACGTACGAACAGAACCTCTTTTTTGTTATCTCTTGCAGTTAAGATTAGGTTTTTTATATTTTCGATTACTCTTTCCTCATTATAAGGATGCGCATTAATCAATGCATTCTGAACATCTACCACCAACAAAACAATATTACTCATTTGTTTACTCCCTTCTGAAAGACTCGGCACTCGACTGCTGGCTAGGCTTTATCAAGGCGGTTATCTCAAACCGCATGTTCTTCTTGAACTAAGCAGTGGGTACTTTTATTTAGGAAGGCCCAAAACTTTATATGGAGTGCTAGAATCTATCGTTGTGCCATCGCCAAGTTGACCACAGGTATTCTTGCCCCAAGCCCAAACGTTACCTGAAATGTCAAGCGCATAACCGTTATCATTATTTCCGGCAATCTCGACAATCCTAGATAATTTTGTAATCCAAAAGGGAAGTGGTGGATTTTGAGTTGATGTCCCGTCTTTGCCAAGTTTATCATAGTTTCCATCTCCCCAGGCCCAAATTTGTCCGTAACTGTCAAGAGCGTAACCAGAATTGTAAATATCCCAATCACCATCTTCCCCCCTCCCGATAATTTGTATGATATTAGAGAGGTTTGAAACCTTGACGGGAGTGACTTTGAGCCCTTCCTTAGCATACCAGCCGCTAAAATCCCAAGCCCAAACCTGGCCTGAACTGTCAAGGGCGTACCAAAGCTGGTCACCAGTATTAATGCTCCAAACATTTCCGCTAATCGAGTGGACAATTCCTTTATCCCCAAACCCTTCATAGGCAATGTCTACAATATTTTTTAGGTTTGTAAGTTGTACTGGAACAGTCGTTTGATTAGGGTCTTCTATCGGGGCTTCCATGCTAACACCACTGCCAAAATGTCCCCAAGCCCAAACCTGGCCTAAATTATCATAAGCAAAGGCTTCGTCCCCTTTAGCATTGGCAGAAATAGAAACAATATTTGTGAGGGTAGAAACTTCAACTGGGACAGATGAATTCAATGATCCGTCTGGACTACCCCAACCGGCTCCCCAAGCCCAGACATGGCCTGAACTATCTAGAGCATATCCGTTAAATTCTCCAGCGGTGATTGAAACAATATCCGTAAGATTTGAGACCTGAACGGGGATGGTTGAACCGTAAATAGAATATTCGCCATTGTTTAGTTGCGTCCCTTTAGTGCCATTGCCAAGCTCACCACTGCTCTCGTCTCCCCAAGCCCAAACATGGCCGCTATTATCAAGAGCGTAACAATTATTCCCTCCGGCAGTTATTGAAACTATATTAGAGAGATTTGAGACTTCAACAGGAACAGTTGAACCATATATTGGATTTGTAGAATCTGAGGCATTTAATTGGATACCCTTCGTTCCGTTACCAAGTTCACCATAGGCTCCGGCTCCCCAAGCCCAAACATGACCGGTGGAATCCAGATAATATGCAGTCCCATTTCCCACTTCAATTCTAGAAAGACCAGCTTTTTGTTGCTTTTCCACCAAAGCATTGTTATCAGTAACGGTTGCTCCTGGAGAAGTGTTCTTATTAGCAGTTGCTAAATAAACATTGTTAACTTGTTGAATCAAATTATCTGAAACAACATCTGTACCACCCAAAGCTTTTACGTTACGTTGAACTTCAGAACTGTTTAGTGTTTTTAGATAAGTTTCAATTTCAGGCGGAAGGTTCGTCAGTTGATTATTTACCAGAATAATTGGATCTCCTTTTTTAGCGGCTAAAGCACTTCCTGAGAGGACATCCTGAAAATCATCTCCGTTGGCCACATAAATTGTTCCAGGATCAGGCGAAAACTCATTTAAGACGGCAGCATTTGTTCCATACCGATCATTACCTGCCAGACGTGTTACCTTACTATCTGGAACTAAGACTTTAATTTGGTTTTCAAGATCTTGAGAAACTACAGAAGTACCTCCTGCAATATACACAGCAGACGGTTTATCACTTATGAGATAATTTTTTGTTTGCTCTGACAGATAATTTGCGCCAACTAAAAGTGTTGGGTATTGTTTTGAACCTGAATAACTTGCAATACTCAAGGCATCAGAAAAATTTTCACCAGAAGCTATGAACACTGGCGTACCTTGAGGAACATCAACGTCATTAACAATGAGCATATTCGTGTCATAACGATCTGTACCGCCAAGACGTTTGATATTACTATACCCCATCGAAATAAGCTTTGTCTCAAAATTTGGTCCAATTACCCCTGTTCCGCCCATTATATAAACAGTTCCGGTGTTAGAAACATTTGTATTAATATAATTAAAAGCGTCATTTAAATCGTTTACAGTGGTACCAACTAGCAAAATGGGAGCATTAAATTTTTTTGACAATATGCTGGCTGACAAGGCATCAGGAAAACTATCTCCTGACGCGAGTATTACATTGCCACAATCACCGTTATTGTTGTAGGCCCCAGCAATAGCCACTGATGTCTGGTAATGATCTTGTCCGGCTAAACGTGATATCGTTGCATTGGTTTCATTAACTGTTTCTGCGGACGCAGGTACTACTGTCCCAGATAAAATCATAATAGTTGCTAAAACTACACCCAGTAGCTTATTTCTCACAGTTCGTTCCTCCCATAACAATTCCCTTTTGGAAAATAATTCTCATTTTATCTGATATTCAAGACTCCCCCAAGGATTCCTGCAAAATTATTAGAAATATTTGTATTAAATGTAGAAGCAGAAATTACCAGACCATCAAAAATGATCTGGTAAGTCACGTCTATCATATATTTCTTCCATGGTTCTATGCATTTCTCCACAGCAAAAATTACCAACATAGGCGGCAAAACTTACATATAGAACATGTTCCCGTGCGCGATCTCTACCTCAAAACTATCTAAACCAACCCCTACAAACATGTTCCGACGAACGTACCTAGTCCTATTAACACATCACACAATTCAAACCTCAAACCCTGAAACCCTTGCCACAAGCCACTCCTAGATGTCTTTTTTATGCAGACAACAGCAAGTCTCCACGTGCTGCGTTCACTGAAACATATTGGGCCTCTTTAATCATCTCCACCAATTTTAATGCTTATCTAGCTTTCCTACTCTCCTCCATAACTCTCGGTTGCCTATAGTTTTTAAACTTTTGAATATATTGCGATTCTACACTCCGTGATGCCCTACCTACCACCAATATCTATCTTAAAAACTTTTAGTATTTTTGTCGGCAACCACGGTAACCTATGGCCTCAGGCCTTGGAGTGTCTAGCCTTCAGCGGTTGCCGACATCGGCTACTATCGGCAACAGTCGGCAACTTGGCGAGATAATTTAATCAAGTTAGGGTTGTAGCAAGGCCTTCGTTATCTATTTAAACCTTTTCACCTGTCCGCAAGATGGGTTTCTACACTTTTGTCTGTCCGTTCTATGGGGTATATTTTACTTCAAGCCATGCTGCCCTTATGAAATAGATTTGTAATTTTTTGATACCATCTGTTTCGTGATCATTATGGAAGATGCCTGTTTTCCAAGTGAGGCACGTTAAAATTTATTTTAGGGTCCGAGTAAAACAGCCTCTTAAGGAAAACGAATGATTCAGGTCTCGCAGACTAAAGTCTTGACAACATCTCTAACAACCGTTAGGATAATATTGTAAGGTAATTAAAACCCACTTCTACAGGTGCCTCTCAAGAGGAGAATAGGGAATCGGGTGTAAGTCCCGTGCGGTCCCGCCACTGTGATAGGAGAGCTACTGCTAAACCACCTGTCAATCCATTGATTTGGGAAGGTGCAGTCAGTGATGACCCTGAGCCAGGAGACCTGCCTATAGAAGAGTATTGCCCAAACGTTGAATTTGGCATGTACTGTTTCACTGAGAGAAAGGTAAAGTCCTCAGCTAATTAAAGCTGGGGACTTCTTGTTTTCAAAATCATTTATAAGGAGCGAGGGAAAATGACAAAAAATGTGTCAACAACCACAACCTACGGGGAGAAAGTGCTTAGTGTTGAGCCTTTCGGAATTGAGGCTATCCCCGCAAGCGAAAGACATGGTCGGGTAGGCCAGATCTTTACCTTTTGGTTTTCTGCCAATCTAAATATCCTTACCTGGTTTACCGGGGCTTTAGGCATTATCTTAGGACTTTCCTTTCCTGCAACGGTTGGAGCCATTATGATAGGGAACATCCTGGGTACTCTTTTCTTAGCTGTTGTTTCAGCCCAGGGTCCTAAGCATGGTCTTCCTCAAATTGCCGCAAGTGGCAAAGTTTACGGACCTATCGGTTTGAAGCTTTTCGGCAGTCTTAACTGGTTAGGCAATGTAGGGTGGTTTGCTGTCGATATTATCTTAGGTGTCATTGCTCTTGAACAGGTCTTTGGAGTTAGCTATCTGACGGGGTTACTGTTGCTTGGAGCGTTGACAATTGTGGTTGCGGTTATTGGCTATAACTTTATTCACCGCTTTGCTCAAATAATGGCTGTAGCCTTAGGAGCATTTTTCTTGGTAATGAGCATTCGAATGATTCCTCAGATTTCTCCGGAAACTCTCTGGGCTCCCTCCAAGCTTTCCATGGTAGAACAGCTTCCTATATTTGTTCTGGCAGCGGCTGCAGTATTTTCCTACCAACTTGCTTTTTGTACTTGTGGCTCTGATTACAGCCGTTACCTGCGCACCTCTATCTCGTCTGGAAAAATTGCCCGTTATACTTTTTTTGGTAGTATTCTTGCTGGAGCATGGCTGGAAATCCTAGGGGCCGCAGTTACCAGCCTTAATCCTCAAGGAGATTCCATTGCTCTAATAGCGCAGCTCATGGGACCTTTAGCAATTCCTGCTTTGCTTACTATTGCACTTAGCACTATTCCGATTAATGTATTGGCAACCTATAGCGGTGGCATCTCTCTCATGGCTGCAGGTATTCCCCTTAAACGTTGGATTTCCCCCATTCTTACCGGGGGACTGGGTATTCTGCTGGTTAGCTCAGGAAGCGGTGCCTTTGCTGACACCTATAAAAACTTCTTGCTCCTGCTCTCCTACTGGATTACTCCATGGCTAGGAATTCTATTGGTTACTAAACCCTTCAGTGACGCCCCTGTAAAATTATCCCACAATAAGGCAGTCGTGCTATATTTCCTCGCGCTACTGCTCTCTGTTCCCTTTATGTCCTCTACTCTTTATACAGGTTACATTGCCCACAATTACTTAGAGGGAGCTGATATTAGTTATATCGTTGGCCTCCTAGCCATTGTTCTAGGGGTTCAAATAATCAAACGACCGCAAGCTAAGGTTAGTAAGACTACCCTTGAAACGACATAACTGATTTAATTTGATTGGCTTAGACCTGTTAGGCACTCTAGGATTGACCAGAGGTTTTCGATCATCTAAATAAAGTGGTAGAACTGGTGAAAAGAATAGCCACCCTACTCCTGAAAAGTGGTCAGACAATGAAGTCACAGTTGCTTGGCTTGGTCATGCCAGCTTTTTAATTAATTTTTTCGGTACAAAAATCCTTATTGACCCTGCATTAGGTTCTCGTATTGGTATTACTCCCATTGGTGACCAAACTATTGGGCCAAGACGTTATATATCTGCTGCCTTAAATAGCGGAGAAGTTGGTCCTGTCGATCTATTACTTCTCTCTCATGCTCACACGGATCATTTTGACTATCCTCCTTGTAAGATAGATATAGGGTTGATGGTTTAAAACCAACCCGAACGTTCCTTGATAACTCACACTTTAATGTTCAGATGAATTAGTTGACACGCTTTGATCTCAACCACTAAATATCGTGGTATAATCACTTTT
>JARLHW010000027.1 GCA_031292075.1 Desulfosporosinus sp. | reverse complement strand
GCCAAGTAACCGCAGCAGCGGTTATTTCTGCGGTTCTAGTACTTCGTATAATGACAACATTGCGTCAATAATGTGAAATGTTAACGGAAGATAAACGAAGAACCCGGAGAATTCCGGGTTTTTTGCTTAGAGGTACTACCGTGCGTAAATTCCCTGTGGCTGGATTTCGGCCAATTCCTGTAGACCTTTTTGAAGTACTGCATACCATGCAAGAACCAGAAATGGCTAAAGCCCTAGGTGTAAACCCATGGGCTTTTCGTCGATGGCTTGATGGTGAAGAGCCGGTTCCCCTCATCGCCTACAAACTGGCAAAGGTCATTGCCGGCCATGAACTAACAGCAGGGTTTGGTGAATTCGCCGGAGTTCGGTACGAGAACGGCAAGCTGTATGCGAGAAATAGAGTAGGCAAGAGGGCAGGAATGACCTACGGCGAGCTTTCAAGCATCGAGATGATGCGTGACCTGATAAACAACATCGAGGCCGTACAGGCCGAAAACATGCGACTACGCAAAGAGCGTGACTTCTACAAAGGCCAGTGCGATCGAGAAACGCGCTTTGGCTTGATCGTCAACGACCTTTTCAATCACTAAACCCCGGTTTACAGAACACGATTTAAGCTTTGATGTACGCAATCAGCAAAGCCGCGAAGAAACACCTGGCGCTTTTGTGACCTGTCTCCGACGGGCCGGGACAGCATCACGCGCCCCGGCGGGCGCTGTGGGGCGAGTCAGTGGTAAATCCGAAAAGATGTATGGCTTCGAATTAGTAGAACGATTCAAAGACTTACACTATTTCTGAAGAAATCCAGCCAGCAAGAAGAAAGAAACCCCGGAAATCCGGGGTTTTTAAGTTTATCGTTTTCGATCATAAAGTAAACGATCACGAGCAGCACGAGTCGCTTGAGCACGAGAGATGCCCGGACACTTGGAAATCTCGAAACTGATCAATTGTTCAACTTGACCAGTATCACCAAAGCACATACTCACCAACTCAGAAAAAGCAAATAAATCGCGATGTGCAAAAAGTTTAGATTTATCAAAATTGGTGTGAGAGATTAAAGATCGTTCAGGCTTAGAAGGCTTTACTTTCATGTTAAAAAAAAGCCAAGCAATAAATCCAACAGGAAAAATAAACAGCAACGATTTTAAGAAATTACCAACTGGAACAAACTGAAAAAAAAGCACAAACAAAAGTAAAAAAAAGACCCAGAACAAGGCGTATTTGAAGTTCTGCATAGGTAAGTTTGCCTCCTAGGTGAAGAATAAAACAGAAGGCAAACAGATACAACTACACAAACTTACAAAGAAAACCAGCCTCATCACCCATGCAACGATAAACACCAGGCTGAGTAAATTGCCAATCATGCTCATGAGCACAGCCAAACAAAAACAGCGCAGAGGCAACAAAAATAAATCTAATGATCATGTCAATTTTCTCTCATAAATTGCACCAGTCGGAGTCACCACATAGAAGCCGAAGAAAAGAACCTTGATCAGCATGAGGAAAAACAAAAAAGGAATACGCCAAGCAATACCTTTCCAAGTCAATGCAGGAGGCATAAAACGACCTTCAAGATGCCAAGGACTGAGAAGTGAATGGGTGGCGTGAGGATAATGCTCAGTAAAAATTTGAGCAGTGTCATACGCTTTATAAAGATCAGAACCAGTGAGAAACCAGCGATCGACAGAAATGTTAGTAGAAGCCCGACCCATCACAACACCAGCGGCATGCATCTTAGGTAAAGGTAGTTTTTTCTTGCCAGTAAAAAGCTTCCAGAGCATGGAAATAATCGGGATACGAATTTTGTCTAAAGCATGGCAAGTAACAATGTACTCAGCCAAAGCAGAACGAATCTGAGAATCAACCATATCAATATGCTGGACCAACATGTAAACATCCCAGCCGAGTTTTCTAGCATGAACAAGCCAATTAATAAGGGCTTTCCGACGGCCATCATTCCACTCACGAGCATTCATCCAAATCGCGCATTCATCCAAGATTAAAAGCCCGTTTTTTTCTTCATCGTGATCACCTTCATAACCACGACCAATACAATCTAAATCGGTAGCGGTAGGTAAATCAGGAACACGAGTATAAGAAACCTTGGAACGAGGATTGCGTAATAGATGTTTAAGATTGATATCAATATTGCCAGCAATTCGTCTGCCTTCTTTAGCATATTCACGCATTTTTGAAACAGTCATGATGGACTTACCACCACCAAGAACACCAGTAACAATGAAAACACTCATGGCAAAGGACTCCCATTAACAACAGCAGTATAAAAACGAGCTTGCAAAATAAATAATTGGTAAACCTTTAAAAGCACCCAAGCAGAAGCAACGGCAGTAATGCAAGCAGGAATATTGGGAGTAATGGCCATAAACATAAAGCCATAAAAAATAGAATCGGCAGGAAAAGCAGTAACAAAAGTGCCCAATAAAGCACCAGCACCAATATAAAGAGTTAAAGCGGCAGCAATAATTGAAGTGATATAAAAAGTAGTGGCAGCAATTTTAAAACCCCACATACGAACAAAGAAACCAGCAAAGCTAGTAAAAATGTTTGTGATAAAAGAAAAGAAAACATTAAAAGCAGCATTAACCATTTTGAAATCCTTTAAACATCAGAAGACATACCACCAGAAGAAAGGTTAGTAGACCGAATCATTAAATAAATAGATATAGCAGTTAAAATATTCCAAAACCATTCAAAAAGACCACGGAATTTAACAATCCATTGACATAGAGGAAGATCAAAAGAAACGGTATAAAAAGGAAATTTTGGATCGGTGCATGAATAAGTGCTAGGAATCCAAGGAACGGATGCAATAAATCCAGAAATACCACTAGGCAAAGGTTGAAAATTAGTAGGGTAATCAGGAGTAGCAGGAAAATCAGCATTAGGACCAATTAACGGAACATCCTGAGTATCAGTTTTTGAATCAGCAGTTGTATCAGTTGAAGTAGTGGAAGTTGTCACAGGATCAGACAAAGAACCATCAGAATTAATAGTTTGAGTGGTAGTAGTTGTAACAGTAGTAACAGAATAAGGAAGAGAAGTTTTAGAAGCAGTACCAACAGCAGGTGAAGTAATTGGATTTAAAAATTTAACAGTAGAAGTTTCAGATTTGGAAGTATTGGTAGCCAAACTGGTAGCAGTGGCAGGTTTAATCTCATTCCAAACAGTATGTGCATTTGTAAAAATAACAGGATCAACAGCAAAAGCAGACATTTGAGCATAAGTTAAAGACATAGGACTAAAAGCATCAGCAGCATCAATTAAATCTTGTTCGTGACCAGCATAATCAACATCAACCATATTATTAACAACAGAATTGAAATCATCATCAGTAGCAGGAGCAGGAGTTAAAACAGGTTGAGTAGGTGCAACATAAAAAGTGTAATTGTAAGAATAAGGTTGACAAGTTAAATAAATAGAAATGGGAGAACTAACAACAAAAGAACAAGAATCAGTATAGAAATTTAAATTAGCTTTAATAGCAGAAACAAAACCAGAAGGAGTAGAGCAAAAATAAATACCAGAACCAGTATTATTATTACAATACGAAGTATTATCAGAAGTACGCAAAGGTGTTTTTAAATATTCCCTAGTATCAGATTGCCATTGTAAACCGGCAGAAACAACTTTATCTAAAACCCATTGCGTAATTAAACCAGAAACAACCATAGCAGGAACAATCTTACCTTGTTTTAATGCAGAAACAAGACCAGATTTAACAGCAGTTTTACCAACAGAAATACCAGTTTTAATAGAAGCTGAAATAGAAGATTTAGCAGTACCAATAGAGTCAATAGCAACATTGGCAGTATTGTTAACAATAAAGTTATCGGCAGTTGATGTAATAGGACTGGTCATTTGAGCAATCTGATTAGAAATTGAAGCACCAGGTGCACTCTGAACAATGACCGTGCCATCACTAGCCGTTGCAATGACTGAAGGCCCGACGAACGCAGCGGGAAATGCAGAAATCGGGAAGAGTAATAAAAAGAAAAAAAGGATTCGGAACATGAAGCGCTCGCCCTGTAGGTTTTGCGGCCAGAGGCCGCCAACCTACAGGCGGCGGCGCTTAGAGGAAAGATGGGAAGCCGAAGCCTCCCAAGGTATTACACAAGCCCGGAAATCAGACGTTTGCCGAAGCGGAACACCATGACCGCAGCCAGTACACCGATAGCAATAGGTACGATTGCAGTCAGCATGGTGATGGCATTAGCGCTAACAGTTGTAGCACCAGTGGTAACAGCCGTAATCACGGCAGTACTGGGATCATCAGCCATAGCGGCGGCAGAGCCCAGAAGACCAGCAATACCAATAGCAAAAGAAGCAGCAACAAACTTGAGTTTTTGAAACATGGTATATCTCCAAAAGTTACAACAAGAAAAGCAGCCGGCGAGCGAACTGCATGAAAAAGCCACTTGTAAAACCAAATGCCCAAGCAGCCAGAATCCACCAAATAAGATTGAGGTCAAAATCAGCCATGATTAAAAACCATCAAACTGAGTAAAAAAATAAATACCAATGGCAACAGCAAATAAAAGAAATGAGCAAAGATAAAATGAAAAAACAAATATATAATCGGAGATTGATTTATTTTTAGCCATAACGTTGACCTGATTGGAAACCAAGCGCAAAAACAACTACAAGGCCGACAAAGAGAAGGCCACGTAACCAAAGAATTAAATTAACAGTATCAAGAGTGACACCAGATGCAACGGTAGAAGCATCCATTATTTAGAATCCTTAGGATTATCTAAAACGGGTTTATTGGTAGCTTTTGGATCAATAATATTTTCAGTTAAATGAATTTGTTTGCCGGATTCAGAATTGACTTTAAGACAACCCTGATCTGTATAAATCGTTTTCTTTGATTGAGTATTAATGCACCGGTAAATATTCGCGAATGCATAAACACCAGAAAAAGAAGTGATAGAAACAAAAATGGCAAGATGGGCGAAGTTAGACATTATGCTGCCACCTTTTCATTTTCAATATTTGAAGCAATACGCATACGACGCAAAGCAATCATATCCAGCATATCGGCAGGATGAACACAGAAAGGGGAATCTCTGCGAATTGGAATTGCACAAATTCGACTGCTGCCACGGAATGGCTGAAAATTGCGCGGAAGCATGGTTTCTTGATCTGGCAAAATTTGAACGTCCGATTTATGCCAAGAAATACCTACGCTTTCCAAATCAGACCGGTTTTTATAAAAGCTGGATTTGTCGTAATCCAATCTGATCAATGCCTCACCCTCAGCACTCAAACGCATCCAGAAGCCTAAAAGATTCTTGGCGCGTGCTTTGGTGAATTGATCCATTAACCGGCCACGTACCGCCTCATGAGTGCGCACAGTTTCCATTTCGCTTTTTCCTTCATGCAATAACTTATACATTTCATTTTCATAAACAGAGATTAAATATTCATCCGTAACTTCATCAATTAAAGGGTAACGTTCACCCATTTCATATTCAAATGCATTAACAATACAATCGTGCTGTTCAATTTTAAACTTGGCTTTTTCTTCTTTGTATTTTGATTCTGGCATATTGATATCATCAGTATTAAATGACATATGCTTTGCATTACTCAATTTTTCATCAACAGATTTAATGTTTTTTGATTCGCGAAAATCATAAGTAAGCTTGGGCGCATTAATCTGGACTTCACAACGAAGACGACGATATGCAAGACGCACAAAAGAACCGACGAATTGACCATCTTTTCTTTTCTGCATATTGATTTTTTTGAAGGCCCAATCAACCTTTTGATTTTCAGACCAATTGGGAAAACGAGATTCGGCAACAATCGGCAACATGCGAGCAATACGCTTCAAGTCGTGTTCAACGAATTCGGGGCCTTTGTGATACAAGCGCAACGTGGTCATTTCGCCCGGGAAGTGCATGGAGTGCTCGCCATGCTTGGATGCAGATGCAGTACGACGCGGAAAGCGTGCCTTGCTCAATGCACGGAAAAACTCGGCAATACCCATAGGGTGAAGATCAAACATTTCAGCCCAATCGACCCGACGTACTTCCCAGCCGCGATAGTTAGGAAATTCATAGTCCGGGTTCATAGTGGGATTGATCAGCAGTTCAATGGTTGAGAGAACCAAACGGGCAGTAGTCGGAAAGTCGCAAGGTGAACCGTAGACGTTATGCCCATGGAGAATTTTGGGCGCTGAACATTCAATCAGCAGGTAAGGGCGGGAGGGGAGGAGCTCACAACGCCCTTTTATGTTTTTGTACTCATCGCGCATGACTTTGAAACTCACCCGGCTGTCATAACTGCCTTGAAGCTGGCCAGAAGTCATTTCATAGAGCATTTCACCGGTTTTCAGGTCCAAACCAGAACGCAAAACACTCTGAGATTCATAGTAGGCGGCAGCGACTTCTTGCAGGTATGGAGAGCGAAGTTTAAGAGTGTCGATTGCCATCATGCGATTCCGGAAATTACGGACTGGTTCGGGGTGCTACATCCCGAAAAGTGATTTTTTTGGGGCCACCGAAGCAACCCCAAAAACCACAGTTCAGGCAGCGTTTTGCAAGTGCGGTTTTTGCACTGCACGAACATCGACCACTTCAGTTTGCATACGGCCAAAACGGGGGACCACATCAGTCACCAGATCCAATTCACAAGGCAGGGTGAAGGTGCCAAATTTGTTAAAACAATCGCGTGATAGCGGGATCTGTTGGACCTCAACACCAAAGCCGGTTTTGTTCATATTGGGCAGTGCAACCGGTTCAAACTTGCTGGCGATGCTCACCTGGTAGAAGTCATACGGTTTGCCAGTGTCTTTTTTGGTGCCTTCCATGTGCACCGCGTTCAATACAAGCGCTTTCATATCTATCCCTTTCAATCCATAATCGAAAAATCAGAGGCCGGTAACGGCATGACAAATTAAAGAAGCAATGTATCCAGCTGACTACGATGCAATATGTATCCAGCTGACTACGAAGTCAAGGAAAATTATGAAAACGTTCATCGAGTACGTTGACGAAGCGCAAAAGAAGCTTGAAATGAATGACGGTGCTTTCAGCAAGCACATCGGTGGCGGTGACAATCGAACACTCGTAAGCGGATGGCGAAACCGAGGAAGCACACCAGAGGATTACTACTGCATTGTGATCGCAGAGATCCTAAATGTAGATCCGCTGGAAATCATTGCCGCAGCGAATTACAGCAGGACGAAGGACGAAGCCAAGAAGACATGGTGGGAAAATTTCAGCAAGCAACACGTCAAGACCGTGGTCGGCGTGTTGCTCGGTCTGGCAATTTTATTAAATGGCTTTGGCGCCACCACGGGCGCTAGCCAAGTAACCGCAGCAGCGGTTATTTCTGCGGTTCTAGTACTTCGTATAATG
>JARLHW010000254.1 GCA_031292075.1 Desulfosporosinus sp. | reverse complement strand
ATTATGCGGCCAGTTTAGCACATGGCGTAATGTAGAATAAAAAGAGCGCCAACCGACCCTTTTCTTATGAAGTCTGGCAGTAGTAGTAAACATTGGAGAAAATGGAGAATAAATTCGAGCTGTGTGCAGATTATCATTATTAAGTTCCAAACAAATGGGAGCAACACAAATCAAGTACGGGTACGAGGCCTCACGGCTGGTCGACACCCCGGAGGACCTCGTCGAAGATCTGCTCTGTGGAATTTGCAAGCGGATCGTCTTCCACGGCGAAATGTGTAGAGTCTGCGACAAGCCCTTCTGCGGCCCCTGCATCTCGGCTTATCTGGAGAATAACGACCGGATGTGCCCTCAAGGCTGCCAGTACGAGACGAAGGAGCTCCTTCCAATATACAAAAAGGCATGAAGAAGCTCCGGCTGAGATGCAGGAATGCCCCCAGCAAATGCGAAGAGGTGCTCCCATACGATTCAATCGAGGAGCATGAGAAATCCTGTGAGTTCGAGCTCATCCCCTGCACGAGCGCGGGCTGTGACATCATGGTGATCAAGAAATGCCTGCCTGAGCATCTAGTGATTTGTCCTCACTTGGTAATGGACTGTCAATACTGCATGAATAAATTCAAGCGAAAGGAGCTCGATACGCATGAGTATGCATGTGATGAGAAGCCGATACAGTGCCGAAACAAAGGTTGCACATATAATGGAGTCATGAAGGACTATATGGCGAATCATCATGGAAAGTGCCCGTATGAATTGCTGGAGTGCAAATGGTGCAAGGGGAAGGAGATGCGAAGCGAGCACCAGGCACATCAAGATAGCTGCGACTATAAGATCTGCAAGTGCCGAGGATGCAAGCAGGATTTCTACAAGAAAGATCTGGAGGAGCACGAGACCGCGTGCGAAAGTGTGGAGGTCACGTGTGAACGATGCGGGTGCGTAATGCAGAGAAAGGAACAGAAATTGCATGATTGTATCTATTATCTAAGAGGAGTCACCGAAAGGCTGGACACGATAATAAGGTCAATGCTGTGCTCGGAGTGTATAACCAAGAAGCCGTGCTGTAAGCTGTGCCACAATGTGCAGTGCGTTAGCTGCGGAATGAATGAGTGTGAGGAATGTCAGGCGAGTGTATGCAAGACCTGCTTCGCTCGATGCAAGGATTGCCATAAGATGAAATGCAAGAAGTGCGCTGAGGCCGCTTGCAACGTTTGTAAGGAAATGCATTGCAAGAAATGCGCGACAATGGTGAACTGCGTGGTATGCAACAAGAAATCGTGCAAGGAGTGTGTGGCTGGATGCGATAAATGCGGAAAGCAGCAATGCAAGATTGGATGTGCAGAGAAGAACCTATCGAAATGTAATGGGTGCGGGAAGACAATGTGTGTGTCATGTCTTATTGAAAACAAAGGCTGCAGTTGCGCAGAATGCAATAAGAGGTATTGCGGAGATTGTATATCTACAAAAATGAGGCAATGTGCGAGGTGTATTGAAGGTCCGGAATGCGCACAATACTGTACTGTGTGCTACGCGAATGTGAAGATTTGCAGAGTGTGCAACAAGATGAAAGCTGGCCAAACATGGGAGAAGTTCACGAAAGGAAAGGATATCGTCACGGATATTCCGGTTGCCTATGCTGATACACACGATGGTGGCGCCGTGATGGACGTGGGTCGCGGATTCATTTGGTCTATCCATGGCCAAAGTAATGGTGGAAAGGGGCGGACGCTGTACAAGCTGAACCCCGCAACAAAGACGAAAGAGTCGTTCGGGCTCCCGTTCAACACGCACGGGAGCTACCCGGTGTTTGACGGGAAGGAGTACATCTACGTGAATTCGAGTGAGGAGGACAGTGGAAACAATCAGCTGGCGCGGGTGCATGTCGAAACTGGAAAGGTAGAAAAGCTGCAGAATGCGCCTATAGACTTCCAGAGGTATACGAATGGCATATTCAGAAACGGGATTCTGTATAAGATAAACCAGAGCAACTATCTTATGACGTATGATCCGAAGACGAATGTGTGGATTAACAACGTGTTCCTGGTTGAATGCAAAGCAAATATGCTAGCGGATGTGAGAAGCGAAGATGGAATCTTTCTGATGCGAGAGGATAGCGATCTGCAGTTGTATTCGATCTCGAAGAATGTAATTGAGAAGACCTTTGCTGCACACGGAAAGTATGATTTGGGTGCAAATGCTAATTGCGAGATCGTCCCAGATGCTGACGATCCACAAAACTGCTTCATTTGCTCTGTTGGCGATGAGAGAGGATATCCGCCGAAGGCAATAAGCCTAAAGGAAAACACGTGGGTGCCGTTGCCCTGGACGTGTGATACCAGTGCTGGTTGATTCCTAATCTACGACGGAACAAAACTGTGGAATTCAGTAAATGCAGAAGGTTACTGGCGGCAAATCACTTTCAGCTAAGGCCCAGCCTCTCCTACATTACATCACACTATATATCGAGGCACCGGCAGGCTTTCGAGTTTCTTTATTCACGGTCATTGCCGTTGCTTTCCTT
>JARLHW010000026.1 GCA_031292075.1 Desulfosporosinus sp. | reverse complement strand
ATGGTTCTAGAAACCCCGTGTTCTGGACTGGATGGTTCGTCGATACCGTATCGCTTTCCGGCGCGGCAACGTCCACCTACGCGTCCTTCCCATTTACATCAACCTTGCAATCGGGGATGGCGACAACTAACAACTGGGGATTCTTTGCGCCCGTCTCGGGCTATTACGAAGCGGATTGGTCACTATGGGTCGTTTCCAATAAGGGTATAGCGTTTGCAGTCTTCGTGAATAGCACTATGGTGTCCCCGTCGTATGACGCTGCCTGGAGTGTGGGCACGTCATACACATACTTCCACGCAGGTTCATTCATTTTCTATGTGACCGCGGGAACTTCAGTTTCCATGGGCTGGCTTGCAGGTAGCAAAGCGGCGATCAACTGTGCGGATGGTGGTTCTGGAGTCCCAACCGGACGCAACGGATCAATGCTGAAGTTCAAACTGATGGGTTAATCTCATAGAGACTAAGCAAAGTTCACCCAGATTGAGCAATCTCGAAGTCGCCCACTTTCCCTCCTAATTTTCTATCTCTCTTTCTGTCAACTATCGCTCGCAACCAACCACATTCAATTTTATTTTGCCAATCCCTTGGAACAGAACGGAAACTCGGATTGGGAAATTTTAAAGTCAAACAGATTAAGAATCTAATTGAGATACGCTTAAAGATTTAATCACCCTAAAACATTAATTACACCATCATCATGAGCCACACCATTTGTTCTAACTGCAAACGGTCTATTTCTAAATCCACTAACATGACCCGCCATCAGAACACAAAACGATGTCAACGCGGCATTCAACCGTATGATCAATTCCCTTGTAATGGAGCTGCTGGAAAACAAATCGTGAGATGCCCTTGCAATCACTGGCAATGTCGAAAATACATCCATTCATCTCAAGCTTATCGCCATCTCAAATACCCCACACTCTTTCAAGGAACTCGAGATGAATACATGCAGCACATGCGCAATGACTTGAGAATGACTGAAGATGAACTCGCTGCGCATATGCAGTTCATCAAGAAGCGCCCTCGTCCAGAAAACTTTTAATTCAAATTTTATTTAGCCAATCCGTTTGAACAGAACGGGAACTCGGATTGGGAAATTTTAAAGTCAATCAGATTAAGAATCTAATTGAGACATAAATATTATTTCCGTGGAGAATTCCCCACGTTCT
>JARLHW010000253.1 GCA_031292075.1 Desulfosporosinus sp. | reverse complement strand
TTCGGTTTGCGGTTGGTTTGCTGTTTGTTGGTTTGCTTTTTCCTACTCGTCTTGTTCAGATTGCGGTTGGTTTGCGGTTTGTTGGTTTGGTTGCAGTTCGTCGACTTCATTTTGGTTGGTTCGATCTACATGACCATGATGAAACCATTCGATGGCTGCTTGAATTTCATCAGCAGTTGGTGTCGATCTTCTTCGCACAGGATACATTGCTGCAATGGCCGGATCCAGATCTTCCAACTCATCAAATAAGTCGCGTTGCTGTTGTTGCTGCTCATGATGTTCTTGATCATGTTGTTCTTGATCATGTTGCTGTTGCTGCTGTTGTTGCTCTTGATGAGTTGGTTCGATGACTGGCTCTGCTTTCATGTTGAGTACTTTGGTCTTGACCATGTTCACATTCAAACCGATGGTTTGCACTCGTTGTTTGAAAATGTCAAAAAGATCCAAGATCTTGTCCATGGGACCGACGATGAAGACATCGTCGAGATAGGCAAAGACACGACCAACCTTGAGGTCGCGTTGGATGTCAGCCAAGATGGGCTGAGTGCCGAGTGAGAAGAAGAAGGGACTTAAAGGATCGCCTTGAATGACACCTTGATGAACTGTGAATCTGTGGTCACCTCGTGTTCGCAGTTCTCGCGGCTTTGCCACGAAGAGATCAAAGTATGTGGCCATGAGGTGGACTCGCTCGCGAGAAATCTTGCGAAGCTCCTTCTGGATGGCAGCCAGTGAGATGGAGTCATAGGCATGAGACATGTCAGCTTGCAGGCAGCCCCAATCGGGATGAGTGTGCAACAGCATTCGAACAGTGTGAACGACAAATTCGGATCCTGACTTGAGGCCAACCCCGGCCTGGATCGGTGCAAGAGGAGCGCTTGCAACTTCTTGTTCACTGTTTCCGATGCTTCGTGCTAGAAGTTTGAGGAAAGCGTCGCTGGACACAGTGGGTCGAACACCGCCATTTGGTTTGTCAAGAACAGTCAAGAGGCCATCGCGAAGACAGGAAAGTATTTGAAGAGGGCAATCTTGATGAAGAATGCGGTTCAAAAGACTTGCGAGAAGTGTCTGCGAAGTTGTTGATTTGGCGACAACTTTAAGCAGCTTGAAAGACCAACCAGACGGACCAGGGGCAGAGTTCTTGTCTTTTGCAATTGCATTCTTGACATCTTTGGGCACAATGGCCTTTGTGAGTGGAAAGTTGAACGTAACTCGACCATTGGTGCTCTTGGTTGGATCTTCTGGTTTGAAGATTTCCAAGAGCTTTGCTTTCACCTCTGGATCGGCGGCATCCTGGTATGTTGAGTCAGAAGAAAGGATCATGAATGCTTTGGCAATATTTCCATTGCCTGTTTCCTTTTGTACCTTGTGGAGCTTCTTCATGGATGGAGTTGGTCCTGGGGGACGAGCATTGGGCCCATACAAGATGCCAAAGTCAGTCTCAACATTCTTGAGGGCGTCTTCGAACAAGTCATCGAAATCACGAGCCAGGAATCTGTTGACTCTGTTGATCAAAAAAGAGTTGACACTTTGATTCTACGATAATCTCTAAGTTTGAGTTCTCGCAGCAAGAAATGGATAAAAAACAAAAGTCAAAGTGGAGCGGGTAGATTTTCAAGCTCGGTAGAAAGCTAACACCTCTTTTCCAGTAAAATATCATTTTTGAAAGCTAACACCTCTTTTCCAAAAGCTAACACCTCTTTTTTGTAAGCTAACACCTCTTTTTGAAAGCTAACACCTCTTTGCGATTCCGATTTTTTATTTTGAAAGCTAACACTTTTTTTGGTGTTAGAACATCATTTCTCATGTTCTTACGCCTCTTCTAGTGTTCTAACGCCTCTTTTAGTGTTCTTAGGGTTTGGGTTAGGGTTAGGGTTAGGGTTAGGGTTAGGGTTAGGGTTAGGGTTAGGGTTAGGGTTAGGGTTAGGGTTAGGGTTAGGGTTAGGGTTAGGGTTAGGGTTAGGGTTAGGGTTAGGGTTAGGGTTAGGGTTAGGGT
>JARLHW010000025.1 GCA_031292075.1 Desulfosporosinus sp. | reverse complement strand
CCAAAACCCCAAAACCCCAAAACCCCAAAACCCCAGTGCTGATGTGCGCTCGATTGATGTGAAAAGCATATAGTGCAACAGCAACATGCGTGTGCAATAATAAGTGAGTGAATGAGAATGAGGTAAGATTAGCAAATGCTGTTAAGATTTCCAGGGGACCTCACGCTCTTCCCACTTCTTGAAATTCAGATCGCAAACATACAAATTCTTATTAGCCGATATAGAGTAAAGCTTGCCCTTCCTGATCACGCAATTTGTGAGCCGATGAAAGCTGTCAGCCTCCGGCAAACTAATAGGCAACGATACAGCTTCTTTTTCCACTGCATCCATAATGTAGCACTCGCTTTTTAGTTCGTCGTTATTATAACATCCACCGAATACTATAACTTGGTTTTGGTAGATTTTGCAAACAGCGCAGCCGTACCGTGCGGTCCACATCTTGTCTTCGTTACGTATCGAAACCTTTTCCCATCCTTCCTCCTCTTTAAAAATGTTCATTCTCTCTATTGATTTCAGCTCGGCTTCATTAGTGCTTCCGCCAATAACATAGATAAACTCCGTGATTACGCACGCAGAGTGATTGCATCTTGCCTCGTTCAAATCCTTTAGCTTGCTCCAGCCATCTTTTCCTATATCATACTTCTCGCAGCACTTTACAGAGTCATCAGTATACCCTCCTAAAGCATAAATATATTTTCTAGCATATTGCGATAAAGCCAAACAACTTCGAGCCACATTAAGCTTCTCTTTTTTTATAGCTTTGCATTTCTGAATCCCATACACTATTGGCATAGAATAAACAGCTGAGGATGGACCCTCTCCACCAATAATATATAAGTTGTTTCCGACTATTATTGTCGAGCTGCGTACCCCAGGTTGATCGCAGTCGAATGTCAGTGTGCTCGCCTCCCCTGTTTTAGTATTATACAGGTACACCATTCCCCCGCCACCAGATGGATAATAATGAGTATAGGTCGATGAAGCTATAGTCGGAGTCTCCGCGTACCTTTCGTTTTCCACAATCATCTCTCTTATCATATCTTTAAACTTCGGCAGGCCTTCGCTTCTGACTCTCTCCGCGCTATCTATCAGCCATTCATTATCTCGTTTCAGTCTTTGTGACTCCTCCAACAGGCTTGCCAGCTTCCGATCTCTACCCTCTATATCATGGTTTTTCTGCCTTAACTCATTCTCCATCTTCGTGATCTGACCTTTTAGATTGTTCACTATAGCTTTATTACTTTCTGAAAGCCCCGTTATAGTGTTGCACAGCTTCATCTTCTCACGCTCCCGTTCTGCTCTCGCTGTTTGGCGTCTTATTATCACATTATTGGAGCATTTCCCAACTTGATATAGAATCTCTCTGATGCGGCGTTCTGTTTTGCTCTTGAACTCTTCTAGCTGTTTGTTTATGAGCACTTCATTCTGCGTTGCTATCATCCTCACAATCGTGTCATTATCACGCGTTATCATAGGGATCTCTCTATTGGCACGCTTCAGCTTTCCATTCGCTTCTTCGCACTTTCTGATCGCTCTTTGTATTGCGTCACATTTTGATGACAGCATCGCATTAATATCGTTCTTGATTCGAGTTGAAATCGCCTCGGCCTCGTTGCAATCCTTCGTACCTCCCAGTTCTCTCTTCATCCGCTCCTTCTCATGGTCATAGTCAAATTTCGCCGCTATAACATTCTTGTGCAGTTGCCCATCACACCTTATTGCATCAGTCTCAAACGTCTCCATCTCATACATCATTCTTTTTATCTCGTTCTTCTTCTTTTCTGTAGTTTCCGATGCCTCTTTTAGCAGCTCCTTTGATTCCTGACTGGTCTTCTCTGCCATCTTCTCTAACTCGTTTAGACGCATCTCCCCTTCGTTGTCCTTCCCCTTGAAACACTTCTCTATCTGCTTTTCAGCTTCATCTGAGGCGCTTATGGGTGAAGCCCTATTGTGGCTAGCCCTAGAGTCTTGGAAGTAGCATTCGCTGCAGTACGTCGGTTGGTTTTGGGGCTCGCCGTCCTGCTGCTTCTTCTGTTTGCATCCGCGCTTCTCGCGGGACTTCGCTTCCTTCCTTACTTCCTCCATTTATTCGCACGTTAGCTCTGTCATTGCAATATATTTTGCGGAATTTATACCCACTGCTGTGGAAACACTAATTGCGGACTGCTGGAAGGCCAGAGGGGCGAAAGCATTCTTTGCTCCCTCAGGTGTGTTGAGCCATTGCAGCTCTCTGCTTTGCCTCCTTCTTGTGGCGGGGAGGTGCGGCCAGACTTGCCTTGGATAGATGTGAAGACTCGGGGTCGGCAGTGGAAATTCTACAAGTTTGTAGAAATTGCAGCATTGCATTAATTCTCTACTTTTGGCAAATTGATTGGAGCGCGCATAATTCTATTTCTCCACTTACTCGTATCTTCCTTTCATATCCTCCTTGTCGTATAATTTTGACACGTGTACGTTTGCACAACGACATTGTATTGTTACCACTCACGCTCGCCCATTGATGCAGCCATTGTTATTTCCCCT
>JARLHW010000252.1 GCA_031292075.1 Desulfosporosinus sp. | reverse complement strand
CAGAGTTCTTGGAAACTCAAATTATACAGTTTGTAGATCGCCAAGATTGGGTTAGATTATATAAAGGCTATCACTGGCGCAGAGATACTTGGAATAGAGGTTTTCCAGATATTTTACGACTGGAAATGCAAATGCGATGTTTCTTACAAAACGGTAAGATCAAAAAGCGGGATATTTTAGACATCGCAAATTGGGGTAAGTATTACCACCTTAATAAAATCATATCTCCGGAATCAATTTCCATCGGTGATGGAATTTCTATACTTGAGGCATTAACAACGCTTGAGCAGAACGTAGGAGGTTTAGGGGCAAACTATCTTACAAAGATATTGAGATTTGCTTTCCCAAATCGATCAGGAGCTTTGGATTGCAGAACTGTTAGAGTCTTTGGTATTGGCGATCCGACAGTGAATCAATATCAGTGGTTGACAATACGAGTACAAAGATCCCGATCAGGTTGGTCTGTAGTTCGAAATAGAATGTGGCACTTGGAATATCAAAAATGGCTGAGAATTCTAGAGAGGATGGTCTCTTTAGTTAATGCTAAGGGGATATTTTGTCCGCATCCACGAAAATTCTTAGATACAGGTTTGAGGACAGAGGGCATATGGACGAGCGCAGATGTGGATATGGCGATTTTTGCCTATGCAACGAATTTAATAAGATAAGTCAGCTAGGAGTCTTGCAACTATGCAAAATGCACAAATAGACCTATACGTCCTTGGTATCCTCTGGTCAATCGGTAGCCCTATTGAGGATAGATATCCTTATTTTTATCTCAGACACAATGATCGATATTTTCTTGACATCGTTCGCGTAGCATTAAATGTATCAACCAACGTTTTCGCTGTAGAAGCAAGAACAGGTATTCAATATAGACTCAAGATCTTTAATTTTGATTTAAGTCTACTGACCCAATATGGTTGGCAACCCCGCATCAGTGAGCAACGTAATTACCCCAATGTTCTAGAGCATCGAGATTTTATTCGGGCGTACTTTGAGTTGCATAGCGCATTAGACACGGTCATTTTCCGTAAACGTAATAAAGAACGAACTGGTACCCGTTTAAGAATTTACGGCAACCGATATTTTCTTGATGAGCTAACCAGAGTGTTAAGTTCACAAGTACATATAGCTCCAAAGCGTGTTCAAAAGGCGACTAAGTTGTCAGAGTCAAGCGGTATCCTTTACTATCAAAGCCGCCAGGATTTAGAGAAAATGCTCGACTATCTGTATCCAAGTGGAATTCAGTATTTCCATCGAGAATATTATGAACACTTTAAAACGATGGTGTGAGAGGAAATTATGAAAAAGAAAACTAAGCTGGTCCGGAAATCAAGAACTAGATCCTTGTTCAATACTGGTACTCAACCACATAAGTCAATCAAGGACTACATCAGAAAAATTAAACATAAAGAAACGATGTCTGAAGATGGAGAAAAATAGGTTAAACTCAAAAGGATTAATAGCACTATAGAACCGATGATAATCCCTTTTTCACTAACTTCTTCCATGGCACCCGGCCTTAGTCCCCAAAGTGTGAATGCACCATCGAGTAGACTTTGAATCCTATAATGCAATGGCTGATTAAAAAAGCCCAGATGAACCTGAACTTTGTTTACATCCCAAAGCAATAAGAGAGTCATGTTCAATATTATACGACTTGCCAAAGTTCGGTAAATGGCAGGTTATGGTTACCACACACTCACCAGCTTTCATAGATTTCTCACGGGATAACACAACCATAATACGTGTTGAACGTGGTGAGCAGGGCGATGTTAAGGGCACAACAGTTTTTCGTCCTAAACGCGCAAAATTAGATGAAAATGATAAACAGCTCTTAAAGTTACTAAATATTTGTGATCCTTATGTTGCCGAATTTTTCTTTGGTGGACATTCAATCATCGTCGAGGGGGATACATAATATACTGCTTTTAAGTATGCAACACAACTAGAGCCAGAATTGTATAGGAATGTACATATTATTCGGGCTCGAGGGAAGGCGATAATTGTGTTTTTAATTAAGATTCTTAACCATTTTGGTTCCAGTTACTCTATATTGCATGATAGCGATTTGCCTACGGCCAAGAGGAAGGTAACACCTGGAATAATTACTAATCCAGCCTGGACGCTCAACCAAAAAATATTAGATGCTGTTAGTAATCGACCAGTGGGTACAAAGGTACGATTGATTGCTTCCATGGGTAACTTTGAAAAAGCGTTCTTAGACGAGGAGGTATCAGTCGACAAGCCATATAATGCTTTGATAAATATGCGGAATAATGCGGATGCCACGAGGACCATTACGGAATTGCTTACAGCTCTTATAGATCATTCGGCTAAGGTACCGGACGGTGCTCTTGAGTGGACCAGTATTGAGCAGTTAAAGGAGAGAATTACGTTACTCTATGGAGAGGAGAACGATACCACAGAAGAAAGAACTCTGGCCTAATTTATGATCCGCTATGGTATTGAAAATTTAATTCATGATCAAGCAGGATGGTTTGTTTGAAGTCAGGATGGCTTAACGAATCTGTACGTTTGTCCATTCTCACGTTCCCTCTATATCAGACCAAACACCCGGCGGCGTTGAATGGTGTGTTGGTGGATTGAGTTTCTTAGGTCAATGCATAAATATCCAACAAATAAGCCTATCAGTGATGGGCTTATTTGATTTTTGATTGATTATCGCTCTTGATCACCTGGAGTTAGGATCCTCCGACACTATCATTTGCCGAGTGCATCTCTTTATTATCAAGCAATCGTTTGAGTAACGCCGAAAACTGAGCAGTATCCGTCACAAGCTCAAGATAAGTCTCATTCTTAGGGTCATCAGGATACATTGCAAAAGTGAGTTTTCCTGGTTCCTTTTCGTAAATCTCAAGTACATTTTCATTTTCAATAATCTCTATTTTTAATTTACCTGACAAACGCATTTCTCCTTTGAATTAAGTTAGATCAGGGTAGTCACGACCATCCTGTCAAATAAATAATTCGGTCATCGTTTGCGATCCGCAATTGATTCATATCAAAAAGCCACTATCTCAAGCGGCTTTGAAGGCTAAATATGTACAAGAGCACGTAATGATCTACCTAACACCAATATAGATCGCTGATCACCTAACTAGGATCTTCCGACCATAATCAAGCAGGTTACCACCTATATTCATGATTCGTTCGACCTTACAAGATATCTATCCAGCTATAGACAACCTTTCGGCTGCATATAACCGAATTTCTTACACATGCATATATCTACCGACATATGGTTGAGTAAGAACAATTCAACACCCGGTAAAATCTTAGCTCGACCCATTACGATAAGTTGGAACCTTAAAACAATCGAAAATAGACTACAATAAAGCTTTTCCCCACCATAAAAGATCTTCCCTCCGACTAGATACAAGCGTTTTACCACCTGGATATAATCTTTGGCCGACCCATATACACCCGGTAAGAGCATATATAAATCTTGGCTCAACCATTACGTATCCTTTGATAATAGAGTGCTCATTTGAACGTTATGATATGCTGGTAATATCAGGGGTTGAATTTCGTGTGATTATAAAGAGTTTGTCTATTTTGATACAAACAATAAACCCGTCAAAAGGTACATGCTTTGCTAGGGGTTGAAAGGTGAGGGAACTGTAGTGTTAGGAACTGTGGTGCTAGGAGCTGAGGCGCTAGGAACTGTGGTGTTAGGAACTGTGGTGCTAGGAGCTGAGGCGCTAGGAACTGTAGTGCTAGGTGCTGAACTGCTAGGAATTGTCAGTGTCGGTGTTGTGGGAGTGGGCGAAGGAGTTTGATAAGTATCTGGTAAAGAATTTGAAGACCGTTTGTTAATTGTTGCCATATTGGCAATGATCGAATAGGTTTCATTGCTGACAACGTATTTTTGAATTTGTCCATTCTCAACCAGGAATATTTGATTTGTAGTACTACCTTTTGTATCGCTATTGACTAACCCCTGTACAAAAGCATAATCTTGGGAGTTGATAGGCAATTGCTGAATTGTACCATTGTAGATGCACAAAATCCAATATCCCGTTGTTATTTCATTATTGCCATTACCGTTATTCAATGTGTTATTAACTCTTGGTAAATTTTGGATTGGATAGCCTGATGAATTCAGGGTATTTGGATCATTAGTACTAGACGAATTTACATTGTTTGGACTGGTTGCGGTAACGGTCGGATCAGTGCTGGAATTAACAGACTTGAAAAAATTAGGAATAAACATGTATCCAATAATGCCAATTATAACTATCCCAAAAACCAATGTCCGTGAATCCATCCCCATCGGCTGACGCCCCCACTGATTAGACATAAACTTCATTCTCTCAAAATGCAGAGATAATTTATCTCATATATATATACATATACGTAGTTTCATTGGTGTATATGTTTGTACTTGAGATTACCGAGACCTGGGGCCCTGAGCGACAAATAGCCATTCCGCGTTGTATAACGTAGGAGGGCATTGCTAGTGCTGTTTATTTAACCGGGGCTGTCTTGTAAATTCCAACCGTTTCAATACTACCAATATCCAAGTCTCCCGGCACACCCTGCGGCTGCTTGAATGGTGTGGTTGCCGGATTGGGGTTGTCTTTGGGATGAGGGGGGGCGAAGAGATGTCCGACCGTTGTAAGTGTGAGGAATTTTAAGGAAATATTAAGAATCTTAGAGTATAGTAATTTAGACACGTCGGAATGTAGCTCGTATGTCAAAATGGAATTTAACCAACTTGAAGAGAAACGGTGATAATTTGCGTATATTTATAGTAGAGTTTACTTTCTTGTTGATTGTAGTTTATATAATTATTCCTGATTTTGTGCTACGTTGTATAGGGATCGGAAGTTGGAAAAAGCAAAATACCTTAGGTGTTGCAATTACATTTGATGATGGGCCTCACCCGGACTATACCCCTAAAGTTCTAGATATACTTGAACGGTACAAGGTACCAGCAACCTTTTTCGTTGTCGGAGAAAATGCTGCCGCTTATCCTGAATTGATCAAGGAAATCCAGGGACAGGGGCATCGACTTGGTATACACTGCCAACAACATATTTGTTCATGGTTTCTAAATCCATGGGAAACTTGGAGCAAGTGGGACGAAGGTGTTGCCACCCTGGAAAGTTTAACCGGGCAAAAGGTGGAATTGATACGTCCACCTTGGGGGGTCTTTAACATGGCACTTTGGCTATGGTTGAGACATCGCAAAATGAAAGTGGTTCTCTGGAATGTAGAGGGTTTCGACTGGCTCACTCAACGAAGTCCAGAGCAAATTACCAAACGGGTTTTGAGAAAAACAACAGCTGGCTCCATAGTATTGTTACATGATGCCGGGGGTCAGCCAGGAGCACCGAAAAATACCATTTGTGCCCTTGAAAGCATTTGCCGAAAGATCGCTGTCGAGAAAAAGTTGCCTTTTGTTAGCCTGGATCTGACTAAAAATGGTTTGGAGGCTAGCCCAGCATGTAGGTGGTCTTGGCGAACCTGTAGATTTGTCCAAACGTTCTGTCGCTCCAAATATACCAGTCCAATCACCCGGCGGCTTTAAATGGTGTGTTGGTGGGTATGGTATCTTAGGTGAGGTGGGGAATCGTGGTCGCGGATTTGTTCTAACGCTCCCACTAAACCCGTCTAAAGCCACACCCGGCGGCTTTGAATGGTGCGTAGGTGGATTGGGGTGTCTGAGATTTGAGCAACTTTAAGTTCTTTACCAAAGTGGACTTCTCAAAATGGATAATCTCGATAAAAGCATTGAGCAGAGACAGCAATCGAACAAAGATAATGGTAAAGTTATCGATAGGTTACAAACTGCTATTCACGCCAAAAAGAGCGAGATAAAGAATTATGCTAAGCAGCTTGCGAAGGAACTGATTAGCGAAGAGTTATTTTTGGAAATGACAAAGGAATCAAGTGCTGAACTTGGGAAACTGGAACGCCAGTTGATTGAAGCTAAGAGCGTACAGGAGATTCGAGAAAATGAGAAGGAAAAGGTAGCAAGTGCAATAGAGATTTTGAAGGATATTATATATAGGAAGGAACTTACCCATGCAGATGTGATTACGCTGATTGATAAGATTTTGATAAGTGAGCGTAAGAGTGAGGGGTTAGATATAGAGGTCGTGTGGAATACGCCGTTTATGGTGGTAAGTGAGTAATGCGTTGGTTGAGATTGAAGTCGTCTCGCCAACGCATTTTGTTTTGTGTAGAGTGGGATGAAGGTAGATCAAATATGGAGAGTTGAGGGTTATCAGGGAGCGCTATTTTACACGTTTGATGGGGATTTACTACACAGCTGACTGAGAAGGTAAAGGTACAGTCAATGGTGAACGCGATCTCCGAAGTTAAGATGGAAGTTGAGAAAAGGGAATATTAGAACGAAAGAAAATATAAAGATCTTGGTCGCGTGATTCGACATGCTTCGCAACTGCAGGCTAGATTCCGAACAACATATAGACCTGAAGTTAGTGAACCTTGCAGAATTAACTGTCTAAATTTACTATCAAGAAATCGAAAAGAGATTGGAACTATGCCAATCTCTTTCATACGCCTATAATTTAAAAATCGACTAACCTTTGAGGATCAGAGAAGTTATTAAGAGTTGCCTTTCCGTGTTCAAGATAAAAGATCTTAAAAATCGGATTGTCTGACGACTGGTAGAGGTTTTTAAGCATCGGTGCAAAAGCCAAATTGCTGAATAATTATATCCTAACTGTTATCGTTGGATTTTACATCTTGATGCATGTAATATTGTGAAATGACTTTATGACCAATATCAGGATGTGTATAACGCCCTCTATCTTGTGTCTTATTCTCGTAATTGATGGCTCGTTTTGGGCAGTGTTGAATGCAGGCCATACAACATTCGCAGTGGTGGAGGAATACAGGCTTTCCATCCTCTAAGGTTATATTCTTTGCCGGACAAACATCCCGACATATCCCGCAGGAGATACAATCATCATTCACATCGTAGCCACAATTGCTATTTTGAATTAGAGCAATAAATGTATCATACTTCTCTTTATCTGACTCTTCTAAGTTTGAAATGGGTATATGCTGCTTTGCAACAATACTATCAATTACTGGTTTGGTATTGATTTCAGCCTTTTTTAAAATGTCGTTGACTTCTATAGGCATGGGGTATGCTGTTACCGCATTTGGATACGAAATAATTTTGGCACCATAGTTCAGCTGTAAACCCCTCTGTTGAAGCAAATTGCCCATTTGTGAAATAACAGCACCATTGTTTCCTGCGTATGTCGCTACACAAAAAATGTAGGTATCACTTTGATCCGAAAATTTCATTTTACGGACAAAGTTTGCTACCATTGATGGTGGACCTCCGGCATAATTAGGAAAGACAAATCCTATACGCTCATAACCAGATGGTATCTCTAATAGAGTGTCTTTGTAAATTGCAACAAGCTCACAACTGGGTAATGCTTTTGCAATATCTT
>JARLHW010000251.1 GCA_031292075.1 Desulfosporosinus sp. | reverse complement strand
GAGGGATCTCTGTTTTTGATGTCGAATTGCTAGCGTTGCTTTAAATGAAGCATTACGTATTGAGGATGAGAAATTTGTTTTCCAAAAGGCTTATGCATGAAATTGTTGACGCCGAACACTCATACAAGGCTAAATGCTGGTTGTCATGTTTGTTTTGAAACAGGGAAGTATGTTTTGCTGAAAGCGCCTGTGCGTCATCGTTCACCTGAGGGAAAGATAGTAGCCCGTAGGTGCTTCGTATCCGCCGCACTTACAACAGGTGCTCAGTTAGTAGTTCGGTCAAAGGCAGTCCCCAACGGGATGGCTTTCCTCCAGTGCGGTAATACATCTCTTTAAAAGCCAATCCAGCGAAGTTTCCTCCTAAGACCAGAACATGAGGTTTTCCAGGGTGATTCATAAGAGTCCTCCTTGTCGTTTTGTAAATTGATAAATTTAAAGTACTGTGTATACCTTCGACATCAGATCGGTTCTGACTCCCCCAATTTTCTTTCTTCCTGCAACACGAATCACTCCTAGCGTAATTTCCTTTACCTGATTATAATAATACGATCTCGCCAGCGAAGCCGTGATCAATGTCACACTTTTATGTATAGGTTAGTTTGCATGGAGCAGGTACAATAGTACGTTAGGGCCTTAAAACCGACAACTAAGAATTGGCAACTTAGTACTCAAAAGGGTTGTGGATAGATGCTTATCTTAGCTTACTATCCACAACCCTTTTTGCGCAATCTCACTGAAGCTAATCTTCTAAAATCCTTCCATCGGTTGATATTGTTACAACATTCCAGGGAATCATTTTCCCACTGTTTGACAAGGCCTTTTTTACGGCTTGAAGAATTCCTCCACAACAGGGAACCTCCATTTTTACAATTGAAACACTTTTAATTTCATTCTGCTTCAGTATTGCCGTCAGCTTTTCCGAATAGTCAATGTCATCAAGCTTGGGACAGGCTATCAGAGTAATTTTATTACGCATAAACTTTTGGTGAATATTCGGGTAGGCAAAAGCTGTACAGTCGGCTGCGATCAATAAGTGAGCGTTATTGAAGTAAGGTGCATTTACCGGCACTAGTTTTAATTGGCAGGGCCACTGACCCAGCTGGGATTGTAAGTTTTCAGACCCCAAACTAGGTTCGACTACTGGTCGTCTATTTGCGAGCAGTTTAGCTTGAGAACCTGGGCAACCACAGGGTAGAGTTTCCTTAGGCTGCGGTAGCTCGCTTTTGCTCATATGCTTTTTAACAGCCTCTTCGTCATAAGCGGCTGATTCTCGTTCCTCAATGACGATGGCTCCAGTTGGGCACCCGGGCAAGCAATCACCAAGACCGTCACAATAGCTTTCAGAAACAAGCCGGGCTTTTCCGTCAATCTAATTGGAAATAAGAAATCAGAAGACGTTTCTTCTGATATATAAAGGAGGGCGAGACAATGTTACCTGGAAAAGCTTTAACTACAGCCATGGGTATTTTACCGCACATAAATTTACCAGAGGCGCAGAAACTGGCTCTTAGTTTAGATATTCCCTTTTGGCCTCAGTTACCTCATTTTAGATTCCGAGAAGATATGTATGCTCAGTTTTCCGAGCATTTTCCAGGGATAATTATTGATGGGGAAAAGGCGGTTCTCCATTTCTCCCACGAACGGTTTGCTCAAGAGTTTGATGAATATCTTGAGGCCAGTAGTAATCCAGACTACTTTGCCTTATCAGAAGAAGCTTCTACAGCTTTTACTTCGTTTTTGGCGCAGGATCTATCTGCTTACCCGATGATTCACGGACAGACTATTGGTCCAATCAGTTTTGGGCTTAAAATAACGGATGAAGAGCTTAAACCAATCATATACAATGACTTTGTGCGTGAAATCCTTTATGATTTTCTCGTTCATAAAATGTCTTGGCAATATGATCAATTAAAACAAGTTCATCCTAATCCGTTTGTTTGGTTGGATGAACCAGGATTAGAAATGATTTTTAAATCGTTTAGTGGCTACACTTCTGAATTGGCACAAGGTGAATACAGGAATTTCATTTCTAAGCTTCCGGGTCCTAAGGGGGTTCATTTATGCGGTAATCCTGACTGGGCATTTCTTTTAAACTCCGGCGTGGATATTCTCTCTGTTGATGCTTTCAGTTGGGGGCATATTCTTGTTCGTTATGTTGATGAGGTAAAAGAGTTTCTGCGTGCCGGGAAAATAATTGCCTGGGGAATAACACCCACCTTGACCAGCGAATTAAGCTCAGAAACTGCCCAAACACTTACCAATCGTCTGCTCGAATTATGGAAGTTTCTTAATCAACACGGACTAGATGACGCTCTAATATATGACCGTTCCTGGTTGGCTCCCTCTCGTTGCTGTCTTATTAATAGCGATGGGACGGCGAGTATTGACCGTTCCTATTCCTTATTACGAGAAATTTCCAATATTCTTCGCACGCGTTAAATTAAGGCTAAGAGATTGTTTATTTGATGAAGAGATAAACAGGGCTGGAGATAAAATATTTCCAGCCTTGTATTCTATGGGAGCCGCCATAATGTGAGTTTAAATACAAACCAAAGCACCTTAGGAACAGATACATCCAATGGACACTTCAAATGTGTGACCTTGCTCACAGTGTTATAGCTACAATGGGGTTATAATTTGGCTATGAAGATTGAGCTAGGAGTGAGTTTAGATGCAGGAAGTCAATAAATCGCGAGAAACTGTAGATCCGTTGGATTCGGAAAATGCAAAGACCTCGATACAAAACGTATCATCTTTGCTGAGCGGGTACTTATCCAAAATGAAAGGCTTCAAAAGAACAACGCCCCTTGTGTCCCCACCACCTTTAGACGTGATCCTAACTTGGCTGGGCGCTTTTTTAGGGATAACAGCGATAGCCATGTTTGCACATCAGTACGAGCTTCCGGTAGTGGCCTCCTTTGGCGCATCTGCGGTGCTAATTTACGGTGTTCCTGATGCACCTCTGTCCCAACCCCGTAATGTTATTTTTGGACATACATTGTCAGCTACAGCTGGAGTTGCAACGTTTATGATGTTCGGATTAACCTGGTGGTCACCTGGCTTAGGCACTGCTCTAGCATTGGTTGTTATGCTTCTAACCAAGACGACACATCCGCCCGGGGGAGCAACCGCTCTCTTTGCCGTTTTATCGAAAGCCCATCCAAGTTATATTTTGACGCCAATTATGACAGGAGCGACGATTTTAGTCATCATCGGACTTCTTATCAATAACCTGTCCCCTGATAGACAATATCCAAGGTATTGGTACTAAGTAATTTGAAGTTAGTCTTCTAGATTGAGGAGTGAGACAAATGTTTAAGACAATTTTGGTCCCTACCGACGCTTCGGAATCAGCACAACGTGCTTTGATGATCGCCCTAGGCTTGGCGAAGGAGTTTGGTTCTCGAATTGTCCTCCTGCACGTGGTTTATACACCGGAGGCCATGGGCTATACCCTCTCCAGTGGGATTGCCGTACCCCAGGAAGAAATAAGTATCTACGGAAGGGAGGCTTTGACAGCAGCTCTGACTGGGATCGATACAGGGAATGTATCGATTGAGAAGAAACAAAAACCCGGACATCCCGCGACGGCAATTCTGGAAGAGATTGAGGACGGATCGTTTGACCTTGTCGTTATGGGAAGTCGTGGTTACGGCCCGCTTACGGGAGCCTTACTGGGTAGCGTTAGTCAACATGTTTTGAGCAAATCAAAAAGTCCGGTCATGATTGTTAAATAGTAAAAATAATTAAAACACTCATAAATTTTCGTGAGTGTTTTAATTATTAGTATGGTAAAGTAAGATATCCTGACGAATTTACATAAATAGTAGAAAGTTGCGAGACGTATATCTAATTAGACAGAAGTATTGAAGAGGGGGAGGTCACGCCTAGATGCAGAAGACAACACGACGCATGGTCGCTTTTTTGGGGATTGGTACAGTCTTAGTGGTTACTTTATTATTCCTTGCCTATCATTTCGTCATTGGGCCAAAGGGGTTGCAAACAACTTTACCGACCTTGAGCGCCACCACCAGCGGAGAAAATAAAGCTTGTGTGGAGTGCCATCAAAAGGATAATCCCGGAATTATTCAACAATACCATGATAGTAAACATTCAGGTCGCGGGGTTCAATGTCTTGATTGTCACAAACCGGTTAAAGGTCAAGAAACTATGGCGAAGGATCATTATAAAGTGTCCGTCGTTGCCGAACCGACTCCCTTAAATTGTGCACAGTGTCATAAAGACGAAGTAAAACAGTTTGAAGACAGCAATCATGCTGCAAAGTCTTGGTATTCTGTCCAAGGTGCGAAGAATTTCACTCCGGAGGAACTCGCCAAGTACCATTTGGTTGATGCTAAAGGACAACCCCTCAATGGAGGTAACGCGAATCCCGTTTTCAATCTAATCGGTAACGATGCCTCTGCCCAGTCCTGCGAGGTCTGTCATGCGATTGGCCAGAAAAACCAAGATGGAAGTTTTGGGGACTGTACCAAGTGTCATCTCAGACACACATTTGATGTCGCCCAGGCCCGCCAACCAGAAACTTGTGGTCAATGCCACTTAGGTCCTGATCACCCTCAGATTGAAATCTACAACGAGTCGGCGCACGGCGCCTATTACCAAGCCAATAAAGATAAATATAACCTGAATGCTCCAGCCGGGACCTTGACAGTCAAGGATTTCCCAGCCCCGACTTGCGCCACCTGTCATATGTCAGCATTTGGCAGTGTTCAAGGAACCCACGATGTAGGCCAACGTCTTAACTGGAACCTAACTCCTGAAACTGCCTCAGTGCGCACCGATGGAGCGTTGCACCAGCAAACAATGAATGCAGTCTGCCTCAATTGTCACGCCCAACCGTTTATCGATGATGTTATGAGTAAAGCGGACAAAACGATTGCTTTAACGAATCAAAACGTCAAAAAAGGGAAAGCGATTGTTCAAGACCTACGCGATACCGGCTTACTAGGGACCAAACCGTTCGGAACTCCCTTAGATTTCCTCTACTTCGAACTCTGGCACCACGAAGGCCGCAGAGCACGGTTCGGAGCCGTCATGGGGGGGGCAGACTACGTGAACTGGAATGGAATTTATGAGCAACAAAAAGCTCTAGTCGAAATGCAGTCCCAAGCCGATGCCTTGAAGGAGAAGCACTAGGAGGATTTTAGATATGATCGATCGGCTCAACAAATTAACCACTACCTATAAAACGTCGTTTTTGCTAGGAATGATGGGCTTTAATTTCCTCCTGACCGGAGTCGATGTCTTGATGGCGCACTCTCAGAACAACTTTTTTCGTTGGGAACTGGTCCCCTTGGTTTTTAGCCCCCTAGCGGTTTTAGCGATTCTTGCGCGCCTCATCTTCCCAGCCAATAACGTGGCAAAGAGGTTCTTTCAGACAGCGATGTGGTTGGGTGTTTTTGTCGGCGTAGCGGGTACTTTTTTTCACCTAACTGGAAACGCCACCTCCAGCTCGGAAAGTTTTTATCGCCTGCTGATTGAGGGTTCTCCCGTCGCTGCTCCGATTGCCTTTGCGGGGATCTCTAGTTACGCCTTGGTCACTGAGCACTACCGAGGAACTGCCCGACGTTCTAAATTGCTGATCTTGGTTGGTCTTGGTTTCTTGGGCGCGGTAGTGGCAGCATTTTTAGACCATGCCCGCCTTGGTTTTATACCGAGCTACACCCTAATTCCTATAGTTTCGGGCACACTTGCCGTAATATCATGTTTCTATCTAACTAATCAAGCCAACCGCATGGAAACTTCTATTTACCTATCCATTTTGGCACTGAACCTGTTGGTAGGTTTATTGGGATTCGGATTTCATGTCTTAGGTGACTTAGCTGGAACTCAGAGCATCATCTGGGCTAGATTTTTATATCGCAATCCATTGCTTGGGCCGCTTCTCTTTTGTAACCTCTCTCTTTTGGGGGGATTAAGCATATTACCCGAATCGGCCGTTAAGCTTGAAGTGAACCACCGAGAAGAACCGATAGTCGTTGGCTCGACTTGATACTACTAATGCAGTATTGGAAACGAATCACTCACCTTGTTATAGATATCAGGCAGCTGAGAGTCGTCCAAAACATTTCATGAATTATAGTGTGATAGTAATCACAGTATTACACTCTGGTTTAATGTAAACTAAACTCAATCACCATGAATAATGATTAAAATTTAGGGGGAAACATTAATGAGTATGTTTTGTTATCAGTGTCAGGAAACAGCTAAAGGAACCGGCTGCACAATTAAAGGGGTATGCGGAAAAACCGAAAATGTTGCTCATTTGCAAGACCTTTTGATCTATACCTTAAAAGGAATCTCCGTTTATACGGTTCAAGCACGTGAACTTGGTATTGTCCGTCCGGCTATTGATAAATTCATCATGGAAAGCCTCTTTAGCACGATTACAAATGCCAATTTTGATAAAAACCGTTTTGTAGAACGAATCCAAACAGGCCTTACTTTACGTGAAGAGCTCAAACAAGACATCCTCAAAGTGGGCGGCACGATCCCTGCCAACGTCCACGATGCAGCAACTTGGACGACTCCAGTAGCTGAGTTTGAAGCGAAAGGCGCGCTGGTTGGCGTCTTAGCTACAGAAAATGAAGATGTACGTTCACTCAGAGAGTTACTCACCTATGGTCTAAAGGGGATCGCCGCTTATGCTGAGCATGCCTATACTCTTGAATATAAAGAAGCGGGTATTTTCGCCTTCATCGAAAAAGCTTTGGCGGCCACACTCGATGACTCGCTCGCCGCAGCTGACCTCGTTGCCTTAGTCTTAGAAGCAGGAAAATTCGGGGTTGATGTGATGGCCCTTCTGGATAAGGCTAACACCACAACCTACGGTAACCCGGAACTTAGTAAAGTAAACCTCGGAGTCAGAAATAATCCTGCCATTCTGATCAGCGGTCACGATCTGAAAGACCTTGAAGAATTACTCATCCAAACGGAAGGGACCGGGGTGGATGTTTATACACACGGAGAAATGCTCCCAGCTCACTACTATCCAGCCTTTAAAAAATATCCTAATTTCGTAGGGAACTACGGCAATGCCTGGCATAAACAACTCCAAGAATTCGAGTCTTTTAATGGCCCTATCTTCTTAACCACGAACTGCCTTGTTCCGCCGAAAGATTCCTACAAGGATCGCGTCTACACCACTGGTGTGGTCGGCTTCGAAGGGTTAAAACACATCGCAGATCGTGCAGACGGCAAAGCTAAGGATTTCTCCGAACTCATCGCCCATGCCAAGAGATGCCCAGCACCGACAGAAATCGAGACGGGTGAGATTGTCGGAGGATTTGCCCACAATCAAGTCATGGCCTTAGCTGATAAAGTTATCGATGCCGTAAAATCTGGAGCGATTAAGCGTTTCTTCGTCATGGCTGGTTGCGACGGACGTATGAAGAGTCGAGAATATTATGCCAACTTCGCGAAAGCACTGCCTAAAGACACAGTAATCCTTACAGCAGGGTGTGCAAAATATCAGTATAATAAACTTAACCTAGGGGACATCGGCGGAATTCCGAGAGTTCTGGATGCTGGACAATGCAATGACTCTTATTCCTTGGCCGTGATCGCTTTAAAATTGAAAGAAGTTTTTGGACTAGAAGACGTCAATCAACTTCCAATCTCCTACAACATCTCATGGTACGAGCAAAAAGCGGTGATCGTTTTACTGGCCCTGCTCTATCTGGGAGTGAAAAATATTCACTTAGGACCCACGCTTCCAGGGTTCTTGTCCCCTAATGTTGTCAAGGTTTTAGTAGATAACTTCGGCATTGGTGGTATCACCAACGTAGAAGACGATCTCAAAATGTTTTTGGCTTAATATTCATTGTGAAAATAGAGGTTTTAAGATGTGATCACCTTATTTGCAAAGTAATGAAAGGGAGGTGAAATCAGAATGACAGCGATTGAAGAACTAAAAGCTGAGCACCAAGCTGTCCTTTTGACGATTAACATTTTGGACAAAATCACAAGCAAACTGGAAGCTGGTCATGCTATAGATTTAAGTGACTTGGACCAAATCCTTGAATTCCTTCAGGTATTCGTCGACAAATGCCACCACGGTAAAGAGGAAAAAGTTCTTTTTCCTGCTATGGAAGAGGCTGGCATTCCTCGGCAGGGTGGTCCAATCGGCGTAATGTACTATGAACACGAACAAGGACGCAGTTTTGTTCAAGGCTTAAGACGTGGAGTTGAAGGCTATCGAGTCGGTAAGGAAGGTGCAATCGCCGAAATCACTGAGAATGCCAAAAACTATGGTCGGCTTTTAGCTAGGCACATTGACAAGGAAAATAATGTTCTCTATGCTATGGCAGAGCGCGTGTTATCTGCTGAAAAAATGGCTGAAATTTCTAAAGCATTTACTAAAATTGAGGAAATTGAAATCGGTCCGAATAAACATGAAGAATTCCATGCTACCCTACATGCTTTGAAAGATATTTATCTAGCTTAGTTAAAATATTGCTGTTCTCAAGGTTATGATGCTAACTGATCAGCAACAAACATTTAAAATAACTCCTCAACTTTCGCTCTGTGAAAGTTGAGGAGTTATTAATTATTTCCTAAAAATCTTTTTCCCACCAACTTTTGCATAAAATTTTTTCGATTTCTTGTTCTAAATTAGTAACTTCGTTCTCAGAATAGGGCTGCGTCAACCCTGTAAGTCCTGCTACAAGGGGTTATGAGTTCAAGTGATTCTCCGTATGTGGAGGGCTTTATTGTGTTTTTATGACAGATATACCATTATAAGGTTTAACATATTCTACATAGAAAGCTCATTGAAAGGTAACAAATAGGGTTTAAGATCAACACAGTACATAACACCGTAATTTGCGGTTAAAATATAGAGCAAAGCAAAGTCCAACTGAGAGTGTGTGTCATAATTAACAAAGAAAGGACATGTAGTTAACATGAAATATATTACTCTATACCTGATCTGCCTGGCACTAATGCTTGCCTACAATTATGCAGCTATATATTTAAGAAGAGATTGACTAAGGACCAGATAACGGGCCAAGCTCAACGGCGAAACGATTAAGATCGAACAGAGCATCTCAATGACCAAGGAAAGCCAGAGTGAGGTAAAGAGACTGAGAGCTGCGACCGTTCGAGATCAAAGTGTGATTTTCGCAGGAAAGTGTAGCATAATAATATTGTATTTGCTACACTGTACCAGTGTACTACTTCCTTGAAAGAAGGTCCTCGCTGGGGGGCCTTCTTTCGTTGCATTATTAATGCGTCTTTGATGCTTATGCCATTAGTGAAAACTCGGCTAACATCTATATCCCAACGCACTTCTCTAACTTGCCCTCATCGGAAACGGTGGGGGCCAGTCAGCTAGGCTTATAGTGATGATTGGCGTATATGTAATTGGCTTTGTAGTTCATCATTTCGGTAGAGTCACTTATAACTTAGTTGTATTTCGTAAAGACATAAGTTATAGGAAAATTTGAAGGATTATCCATTACTATGTAGAAGTATTAAATCATTAAAATAATTTTGAGGTAAAGGTCATTGCGGATTAAAGAATGTTTCTACTTGGCTAAATGGTTAAGGGTCGATGGTAACATTTATCGGTTTTCTTCTTCAGATGGGACTTAACCTTCAGATCCTAAAATAAGTAAGACCGTATTGGTGCATAATGGAGGTTTCATAATGTTAGATTTAGTGGTAAAAGTTTTACAACAGAGTAATATGTTAACACATAAGCTTCCAGAGTTGATGCCTGGGGGATTTTTTATTGCAATTGATGTTACGTGTCAGAAAATAATTCACAATCCGGTGTCAGCAAGATTTTATAGAATTGAAGCCTGGAAAAGTCTTTCTTCTTCATCTTCACCCCCTCCACAGTTTAAGGTTTATCACGATGGCCGACTAGTAAGAATTGAGGATCTCCCCATTCAACGGGCAACTTGGTTAGGGGAGGAAGTCACTGGTGAAGAATATGAATTAATATGGCCAGACGGTATCTCAAAGGTAGGCATCTTCAATGCAAGTCCACTAAGGAATGATAACGGTGAAATAATAGGATCAATTTGTACCTTCGAGGATGTTACACAAATTGTTCATATGAAAAGAGAATTGAATGCCCATAAACTTAATCTTCAAGAAATGATTGAAGAAAGGACTAAGGAACTGAAGTGCGAGTTTGAGAAAAGGGAACGTATGGAACGTGAAGTGGCTAAACTAGAACGGCTTAACGTCATTGGACAATTGGCAGCTGGTCTTGGACACGAGGTTCGAAATCCAATGACTACAATAAGAGGCTTTCTTCAAATGCTTCAATACAAACCGGATTTGATCATTTACAAGAGCTATTTCGATTTGATGATAGAGGAACTCGATAGGACTAACTTGATAATTACTGATTTTTTATCTCTATCCAAGAATAAACCCGCAGAGTTGAAACAACATTGCCTAAACAAATTATTAGCTAACTTATTTCCATTATTACAAGCAGATGCCTTTAGTCAAAGTAAGCAGTGTATTTTTGAACCAGGAGAAATTGTTGAACTTGATATTGATCCCAATGAAATCAATCAAATGGTGTTAAACTTTGCCCGTAACGGTCTCGATGCAATGCCCAAAGATGGGTGTCTTACAATCAAGACATTTATGGAAGGGCAAAACATAGTTCTCAGTTTTAAGGATGAAGGAATTGGCATTAAGCCAGAGGACGTTATAAAACTTGGGACTCCATTTTTTACGACAAAAGAAAGTGGCACTGGTCTGGGCTTGCCGATGTGTTACAGTATTGCAGAAAGGCATAAAGCAAAAATAGAGGTTATGACTGGTCCGGATGGAACTACTTTTTTAGTTCAATTTCCTCAATTGAAGGGAATGAACTTATTATAGGACTGTTTTTTAGCTTAGAGTAACCTCAATTTGTTACGTACAAAATTTATTGAACCAGTCGGCTTAAAGTCCAGACAGAAAAACGCCCCTCGGTCTTGGCCGAGGGGTTAGTGTATCGTAGCCCTAATTTAGGTTAACATAATCCTTTTTATCATCCCACATAAGCTGGAATTCATCTTCCCACTTCGATGCTATCCCAGGATCATGGATCACTACTAGGACCTCATCATTTTCTGTTGAGGCATTTTGGGTATAGTTATAGGAGCCGGTAGTAACCACGGATTTATCGATGATCGAGACTTTCATGTGCATCAATCCGGAATGGCTGTTTTCCTTAATAGGGATGTTGACACCTTTCAAGAGCTTCAATTGAGCTTCTTCAGATTTAGATTTGGCCTCTATGCGATCCGTGATGATCCGCACATTTGCTCCGCGTTTTTTGGCCGCTATGATGGCGTCTACAATATCTTTTTTAGTAAGGCTATAAATAGCGATGTCGAGGGTTGATTTAGTGGAGTTAATTTGGGATTCCAGGGCTTGCTCGGGGTGCTGTTGTGCCTGGGTAAAGTAGTACTCCATTTGGGGGCTCGGTGATATAGATGAGCTGGGTGCGGCTTGAGTAGCAGATGGACTACAGCCAGACAACGTGAATGTAGTAAGTATCATAATTGCAATTGCAGAGAGTATGGGAGTCATACCAAGTAATCTATTCCCTGAGAAACCGCCTTTGTTCATTGTGCCAACTCCTTTTTTAATTTAATTAATTGTGTTGGCCATTGCTAATCTCAGCCCTTATCAGAAACGGCGAGGGCCTTTTAATATGTTTATATTCATGAGTGGTAGACTCATAAATATGCGGGCATACTAAATAGTGGGAGGAGATACCGATGCCTAAATTAGATGTACTAATAAACCAAATCAAAGAATTACGTTTAAGCACAATTGAGGCACAAGAGGATAAATCCTATACAGATCCAGAAGTAGTGGCTGCGTGCCATGAGTTGCATGCTGCCTTAGATAGGTACCAAGGAATGCTGATGAGAATAGAAGATGAGGTCAAGTAATAGGGATAGGGAAAAACCTTTGTAGCAAGTAGTAATATACTCTCTGCATAGAAGGGGGGCAGTGAACAAATAATCATGAATCTGCACGGTCCGGCTGTCTCGACAATCTGGCCTTTTTATTTGTCCACGAATTTTATCACAAGATCAATAATTTCTGAACGACTGGCCAGTCGTATGGGCGGTCCCCATGTCCCATATCCCGATGAAACCACCACATGCATTTGTTCCTTGCGCATGTAACCCCAATCGAGTTCAAACAAGCGTCTAGTCAGCCAGTGCCCAGGCGCAATTTGCCCTCGATGTGTGTGACCGCAGAGCAGCAAGTCAACTCCGGACTCGGCAGCCCGATTGAAGCCGAACGGCTGATGATCGATTGCAATAACTGGACGAGATAAATCAAGTTCTGCCAGCAGCGAGGTGAAACTGCTCCGGCCTTCTGGCTCCATCGACTCTGCTGTCCGGTCTTTTCTCCCAACTAAGTAGGTTTGATTGATTTCTACTACTTCATCCTGCAGCACCCTGATGCCAATACTCTCCATCAGGTTAACATATTCTTTAATGGCTCCCCCGTAATATTCATGATTACCCAACACGGCAAACACACCATACTTTGCATTCAATTCATTTAGAGTTTCATGCATTCGGTTGCGTATGAAGGGTTCGATGCTGTCGTCGAGCACATCTCCCAGCAGGAGGATTAAGTCTGGTGTCATGTCATTTATCCGCTTTACCATTCGGTTCAGATGCCGTTTGCCGACAATACTGCCTAAATGAAGATCAGATACAGCTGCGATTCGAAGCTGCGAAAGATTGTCCCCATTCTTCGCAATGTGTATAGTATGGGGACGTACGACCGTACTCCAAGCATTTCGAGAACCCCAAACAAGAAGAATGCCCATGAGTCCCAGCATAATCTCACCAGCTATAGTAACGTAAGAGGTGGTAGTCACATCGGTAAGTCTAAGAATCCAGTACAAAAGATCCACAATGGGTAGTAATATAACGGCCAACACCATAACGGCAAAATAATACGAGCCAGTCACTTTTAAAAATCTAGCGAGAGGACGTAGCGGCTTAGGCCAAGGAATAGAGCCGATTAAATAGGCATACACGATAACCGCAAATAAGCTCCAGAACACATTTGCTGGAATATTAGGCCACCAATTGTAAAAAAGCTGCCAGACCTGCAATCCAATATATAAATTAATAATAGCTAAAATAATTACTATAACAGTTATGGAGGTGATTATTTGTCGCGTTTTCATCTATTTGTCACCTAATCCTTTTAAATCTGTCTGCATGGGTCTCTGCGGCATCTCGTGAATGTTTGACAGTGGTCTTGATTTCAACTTGCTTTGACATCGGCTACACCTCTTATCTCCATTAAGATTATATCACCACATGTTGACTTACACACGTCGGCGGCCGGGCAAATGAAAAAAGCGGCTACTCAATATGAGATTTGCAGTGCGGAGTAGTACCTAAGCATAATAATCCACTTCTTGGGCAAAATACCTAATGTCTCATAACTCTTCCTTTTTAACAACTTTGCTCTCACTAGAGGTGGGGGCCTTTTTGATGCCCATTAAATGTTAAGCGGTTAAATTGGCGTTAAAAAGAGTCCCAGAGTATTATTTACCCTGGGAACTCCTTGCGAAAAGGAAGCATGTTGTTATATATGATATCCAAATTATACGCAAAATGCCTCAAATTCGTTTTTAAAAAATTATAAAAATGGTTAAGCAAAAGTTAATCAATAGTACGTGCACGATAAAAATCTGTCCCGACATATATATGAGTATGGTTAAATATGGTATTGAAGGGATGTTGTGTGATGTACTATTATGTTCAACCGGGAGATTCCTTGCACAGTATTGCTATGGCTTATAATACAACAATTGGAGATTTAATGGATTTAAACCCTCAAATCAGGAATCCTCATAGAATCCATGTTGGTGAAAGGATTAAAGTTAGTAGCGGTAAACATTGGGGTGGCAGACAATGGGGCCGCAACGAATGGAGACGCAATGAATCCGGGCACCATGACTCCGGAAACCATGGTCATAGCCATAGTTGGTAAAAGGATTAGAATTAGGCTAAAGTACACTAAAGGTCCTTACAATACGGTAGGGGCCTTTTTCTATATTAAGGCGTCAGTTGCCGCTCACTTCTAAAAATGTAGAGGACTGGGGTATGCTGGTAGGCATAGTTGACTAACAAACTTTTCGGAGGTGAGACTTAATTATTATTTGTAAGTTTTTCTCTATTCCAAAGGGTATTCAAAGAATTCTGTGATAGATTTATAGTAAAGCATAGATAGGTTTAAACAAACAACTAGATCATCTTCGTGCGTGTGCATGTTATGAAAGGAATGGATTGTATATGAATGTTTCGTCAATTTCTTCGGCGTCAAGTACTTCTTCATCAGGGAATGACAGTGCGATAAAACAAATACAAAGTCAAATACTAAACCTTCAGAAGCAAATAACGGCTGAAGATAAAAGCAAAGATGATGCTAAAACAAAACAGGCAAGAGACCAAGCATTACAAGCTCAAATAGCACAACTTCAAGCGCAAATGCAACAGATAAATGCAAAAAAATCCAACCAAAGTGAGAGTAGTGATCGGTCGACACAGACTAATGCTAAGTCATCTAATGCCAATTCTATTGTATCAAATAACAAAGTTGATATTCAAGTTTAACAATTATTATAAGCTCTAGAAGCTATAGGTAACAACATCAGTAATTTTAGAGATAACATAAATCCATTAAAAAAGACTAGGCGCTTAACTTATTAAAATGGACCCTACAAGGTAGATAGTTAAGAAAGAGGCTTACTTGCCTAAATTAACTGATCCTATTTTATAGGGTCTTTTTTATTACGCATTGCACTCACTCCCTTTAATTATTGCATAAACAGTCATACAATTGTCGGTAATCCTAGAAGAAGGCGCAAAAAAGAAGTTTCCAGAGTATTATCTACTTGGGAACTTCCTAAAGGTGAAAGGGTGTGTTGTTATATGCTATTCAACTTAATAATAAATTATTTACTAAAATTGACTTCTGAAATTTATAATAATTTATATCGCAAAAGCTTAATAAGTACGTGCACGGAAAAAATTTGTCCCGCCATATATATGAGTATGGTAGAATATGTTATTGAAGGGATGTTGTGTAATGTACTATACAGTTCAACGGGGAGATTCCATGCACAGTATTGCAATGGCTTATCATACAACGGTTAGCAATTTGATGTCTCTAAATCCTCAAATCAGTAATCCTCATAGAATCCATGTTGGTGAAAGGATTAAAGTTAGTAGTGGTAAACATTGGGGTGGCAGACAATGGGGTAGCAACACATGGAGTCACAAACAATCCGGACACCATGGTAGGTAAAAGGATTAGACTTAGTAGCAGTAATCAATAGAGCGAATGCTGAAGGCCCAACCTTGCCCTCATCGAAACGATGGGGGCTTTTTAAATTGTCAGGCGTCACTTTCACTTTTCACTCTTCACTTCAGTCACTCGTATCTCAACAAAATATTCTTGATCTTCCTCGCTAAGGAAAAGAGCCAGACGGTCTAAAAATTTGGCCAACTCGTCAGTCTTATATTTCCGTTTGATGTTGGTCAGTATGTTTTCTGCTTCTTTTGGAGGTAAAGGAGTAGGGTTGATGGCAAATGTATATACAGTTTCTTCATTCGGAATACTCGTGGGAACTGGCGCATGAGCATAAGCTCGTTTTTCTTTCGGCTCGTTAATTATAGGTGCACCCCTCGTAGCTCTGATCTTGTTACGGAAGTCGACAGCAGCCTGTCCAACCATCACATTGTTCCCTTTGGATTTGGCAACTTGCATTTTCACAAAGAAAGTACTTAGGCTTGTAGGTGAACATTTCCAACGTTCACAGATTTCTGCATTAGTGTGAATCCTTCTCATTTCAGCAGCAGCCGTCTGACTGCCAATAAAATCTAGTGCCTCAAACTCTGCCTTAGTTGGGATCTCACCGGTTCTTATTCTTTCAATAAGTGCATTCATTTTTATCTCTCCTATCGTGGTTACTTTGATCACTCCCGGTGCCATAACCATTCGCCTTTCCACTCCGACTAAACTCTCAGAAGGAGTACGGACAGTCTCGTGCTTTCTCATCCGAAGGGCACGTCCATGAACACCATTGCCAGTTTTTTTCTTTTCTCGAATTTCGTCTCTGAGCATCCGTTCGATTTCAGACATAGAAATACCCCGAACTTTCTTTTATCAACAGTGTTACCAATTATCTAAGTAATTAACACTTAATTCCACAAAAATGCTCGATTTTACAGCCACATATGTAAGGACATAGTGTTTAAATGAACGTGCGAACCAGTTCTAAATTGCGGTTCGCTTTTTTTACTATAGCAAACGTATTATTTATATTTTTGGAAGTTCTTAGATGTCTTTACAGGGAATAAATTTGGCTTGGGGGCCTTCATTCTTTAGTGCCAGGACCAAGGAAAAGGGGTACAGTCAGTGTCAGAAGAGCCTTTTCAATCGGAAGTTCTATTACGATGGTGTCTGTTGATCTATTAATCGTTAGTGCAAGTGATAGTGATGTTTGGCAACTAGTCTGGAAGATAAAGTATTACCACGGATGATGAAATTTGGCTTACAAACTTACTCCAAAATAATGAAATGAGGAGGGTGCAAAGAAATGTATAGAGCAAATAAGGATAAACAGAGACAAAAGAAAAAAATAGTCATAGGCCTTATAACTATTTTAATATTATCCATTGCTATTAAAGTGGTATATGGAAATCTGCTGGGGCCGTCATTAACTTATACTACCCTTACTGATAGCACAATTTTAGCGGCTCAATCGCAAAATAGGCAACCCAGAATGGATATAAAAGCAATTCAAACTTCTCTTGAAGATGTATTAAAACAATATCAAGGAATCATTAATTCCTCTAATAAAGCAAATAAAAACACGCTAGTTTCTGAGGTGGAAGAGCTATATTCAAAAGCAGCGAATGATAATGCCAATATGAAGTCTTTTGAGGTCTCTTCAAAAAATAAACAGATCATTAATACTCTAACTCAAGGTTCAGACTGTCTGGCGGCATCACTATTTGAGATGAAAGACAGTTTAATGTACGAGGGAGATTTTAGCGCGACCCAGTTAAAAAACAGCAAGGACGATTTAACGCTTGCTATCAAGAACCTAGAACTGGCCAGGCAAGAACTAAAGAAATAAAAATAGTTAAGGGTTGTTTAAAAGGCAGTTGACAAATGTATGTCAACTGCCTTTTTGCAAGCTTATTTCTGACAATCACAGTGGATATTCCCGGCCAAGATTTCTTTCCAATCACCAATAACATCATGGGTCCAGCAGTCGTCAGCACCAGCCGCCTCACGCATTACAAGAGCAAAGATATAGGATATTTCTTGTACTGTAGCTCCAGCTTCAAGGGCACCTTTAAAGTGCTTTAGTACACATGGTTTAGAACGTCCTTTAATTGAAAGGGCAAAGCAAATGAATTGAAAGGTCTTTTCATCAATCATACGCTTTTCGTTATACAAAGCATCAATTTCGTCAATCTTTTGTACAAATTCCGGAAAAAATTCTGCTAGCATTCTCATTGAAGGTTCACTCCTACCCTATATTTCTTCTTGAATATATTTTTTGACATCGCCCTTACTTAACACCTTACCAGATATTTTAACCTTGCCATTGATCACTAACCCAGGGGTAAGCATTACGCCATACTGTACGATTTGAGTAATGTCCTCTACTTTTTCCACCTTTGCAGAAATGTCCAATTCAGTAAGTGTCTCATTGATTAAATTATATAGAGCAATACACTTCTTACATCCAGTACCTAATACCTTGATATCCATTAACAATCACCTCTTAATAATTCCTCAGATTTCTTCCTCACAAATACTTGCTTGCATACCTAATATTTCACAGAGATTTGGGTTTTCCCTCAAAGGAGAAAGTTTAATTTGTTGATTATCGTTTTTAAAGTTATAGGATAAATCTGCAAGTATTTTTTGAGAGATATCTATTCCCGATTCATCCAGCCGATAAAAAACCAATTTTCCTTCTTTAATGCTTTTGACTAAATTGGCTTGCTTTAGAATTTTTAGGTGATGGGAGATAGCGGGTTGGGAAAGGTTAATTTTATTGAAAATTTCACACCCGCACATTTCTTGGTTCTTTAATAGCATCAAAATATTTAGCCGATGCACATCACCTAAAGCTTTGAATAATTCCGCAAATTTTTCCATCCCAATCTCCATTCTATACATTTAAAATTTTAAATGTATCATGAATATAGTACCATATTCGGTAAAAAAAATCACTGTATTAAATATGTTTTTTAGGGAAAATGATCTGAGAATCGGTGAGGATTATCCCTAGAAGCTTTTATTTTAATGTGTGCCTATAGTCTCAACAACGGACACATATGAGGCCGCTTTCATATTCAGTCATACGTAACACTAGACTGGCTACGGAATACACTGTATGGGATAAGAGGTTTATTAACTAGGGGGGATATTGGTGGGTTCAAAATTAACGAGATATGAATTCAACCCTGGAAAAAATGAGCAAATAGAAACTACTACATTACATGAAATTGAGGGAATTATATCCTTGCCGTTTAATATTAAAGAGGTATTCGAAGTACGGCATAATATACTACCTACCAGGAAAACTATTGGCAAAAAATGTGTTGCTTATTTTGGCGAAATACAAATACAAGTTTATTGTATTGATTCTAGTGACATGAGTATTAGACTTGCAGAAAATGTACTGCATTATCGTGGTTTTAATTTTATAGATAATAAAGAATTGTCTTTACAACCGATAATCAGGATGAACACAACTGTAAAGGATATTTTTGTAGAAATAATGGAATTAAACCAATTGAAGATAGATGGCTTACTTTCAATTAATAGCATTTTATCCATTGAACGTGAACTTGTCCTAGATGAATTACAATATCTGAAAACAGAACCATCTGAGAATAATAAAGAGAGAACAGAATGTGAAGAAGCCGACAAGTTCAATGTAATTCCTATACCTGCAATGCAAAAGAATTACACAGAAGAGATACGCTGTCAAGAGGGACCGAACTGTCAAGAATCTGCAGAAATTTATACTCAAGTTTCAATAAATAAAACTCAGGAAGTTATAATTACTCTAGATTAAAAAGGAACACTATCAGTCTTATTGAATAAGCTGTACCAGGGATTGACATTATAAACCCTCTCAAGAATGGCCTTATCAACTTTTCAGTCATAAATGCAAGAGAAATTATAAAAAAATATGATTAGGGTAAGGAGATGTAAAACATGATCTGTGAAAATATAATGGATGAACAGTGCCCTCACCCTCCGTCCTCACATCTATGTCCTTGTCACGAACAAGAATACGTGCTATCTGACGGTGTACGCATTAACATTGAACCAGGCAAGGAAGAAAGCCATGATTTTATTCTGACTGATAATCCTTATCGGGACTGTGGCACGTTAAGTGGTTTCGTTCGAGATAAATGCAATAAACCAATTAAGGATGCGTTAATTAAAGTATTTGATAAACACCATAAGCCTATAACTCACTTATTTACCAACGAAGAAGGCCAATTTCTTGTTTGTCTCCCTCCAGGCGAATATATCGTAAAAGCAGTTCGTTAGCCACAAATTAAGAGTATAGCTGTTCCTCGTTCTCTTGTCTCTAAATCACGGTCAAACTAGCGTGCGGTAGGGCCTAAAACAATAACAGAGCAAAATATAACAAAGACGCTTTAAATCGTTTTTGTTAATTTTTGCTCTGTTTCTCGCTGAACACTCAATTAAAATTGCAACTCCTTAGCCAGTGGCGGCATAGGGTTGTACAGGAATTTTGGGGTGCGAGAGGGTACTCCTCTACTTGTGAATTAGGTATACTAAGCTTATGGAAGCCAATGTTCAAGAGAAACCGAGGCCGCGGCCTCGGTTTCTCTTGAACATTGGCTTCTATTTCGTTATGATCGGCAACCAGTGGTTGGTGGATCAATTGCAGCTGGGATGGTCAGTTGAAGTTGAATCAAAATAATCATCTTTTCTTGTATCGTTCTGAAAAGTCCTTCTTCAAAGGGTCCGCCTTGCAATTGTACGCGGTCAAGTGCTTCATCCATTTCATTGATTTGACTGTATACAAGCGTGCAGGTTGGTAATGTGTTCAGAAACTCAGTGCTTACCATGTTAAACTCAGAGAGATCGCTCGACATCAGTTTATCCTTGGACGAGAACCCAGAAGGAAGCTTTGAAGTTCTCAAATACTCATATTCTTGTTGCTGACCAAAAAGGGTGGGTGGTATTACAAGGGTACTGCCTAGGTCAACCACACATGACCAGGGCACATCAACAACAAAATCTTTAATAGTACCTTCTACTGTGTGAGCGGTTTGTCGAGTGGGTTCGGAATATTGAATGTCCTTGCGTACAAAGCCTCCAAGAATCAACTTGGGAGTATCTTGAGGTTTGCCCGATACTGGGGGAGAAAAGTTAAAAAACCGGCACTGTGTTATCTTCAGGTGCTTTTTAATCTTTTTAATTTCCAGTGCTTTCGTCGGCAAGGTGAAAATTGCCTCTGCAGGGATTGATACTGTAACTAATGCTGTGGTTGGACTCGTTTGGATTAATTGTAGGGGAGTGCATGACGGTAGGGTCGCAGTAATAGGGAAAACCGGATTGGGAGTTATTGGCTCACTTTGTTGAGGACACGCCGGAGCAGGGGTTTGTTGGGCCCAATTGGGAACAAAAGGTGATGATTGACACCACTGATGAGGACAATTGTTTTGATTACTCAATGGTTCTTCTTCCTTTCTAAACAATCTTTACTTGTTTCACTATAAGTTATGTACAATCTTTAGCTTTTGTGCGGACATACACCTTAGTTGACTAAAAATGTTCTGAGGTGTGGTAGTACTTTTTATCTACGTTGTTTTCTTGGTATTTGGTATGTTAAGAATACAACACAATAACAAAAGTGTATGGCTTCGTAGTATACTGCGAAGTCATACACTTTTGTTGGTATAGATAAGTTTCCAATGAGAGCCGAATGAGTCAGCCGAGAGGTTAGCGTCCGTTTAAGGAGTGTTCATCATTGTTCATCATCATTCCAGAACGTACCGCCAGGCTTTAGTGCCTCGTTACTAAGTATCTCCATTTCCCCTTCACGTAGCGCCGTGTCAAAGAAGTGTTCGATAGTAATACCTAATTTATCACATACATAGTTAAGACGTCGACGTTTTTCATCCGAGACCAGTATCATAAGATATTGCACTTTCAAAATATATCACCTCTAAGTAAAGAAGATTCTATGTATAGTAGATTCTACGAGAAAAAAGATTTTCCTGCATGAAGTTTACGAAATTACTTAGAAATTCATGATTACTCACTTCATCCTAACGAACTCATATATAAAGAAGAGTTGAGACAGTGTAATGGAATAGAAACCTTCAAAGCGAAAAGCCGGGCTTATGCCCGGCTTTGAGGAGTTTTTTTCTTGAAAGGAGAATTTTTGCCTCGGTCTGGTTTTCCTATTTGGGTTGTATCTGCCCCTTTATTGGACATTTTAGTTCCTCCTTTTAGGTTGGAATATATTTAGGATACCCTGAGTAGAGATAATCATGCTTGAAGTTTAATATTATCCGGCGAACTTGAAATCTGAGAGGATCCCTTACATTCCCGGTTGAGATTTATATTGACATGATATAAGACAAATGTTAGACTCAAAGAAATGAATTGAATACTGTATGCTCTTATCCGGAGTGGTGGAGGGACTAGCCCAATGAAACCCGGCAACCCGCTTTGCACGCCATGATTTTCATGGCATGTACAAAGCATGGTGCTAATTCTTGCAGAAGAGATTCTTCTGGCAGATAAGAGGAGTGTCGATTATACGTGATTTTGGCCTCTTCTATCTTGGAAGAGGCCTTTTCTGTACCAATTTAGCAGGTAAATAGGAATCTCACTTAATGGAGTTTTAAACTCGATTAGTTGCAACAAATCTGGAGGTGGGGACATTCATGAGTATTGATAAGACGTACGCAGAGATTAATGCCAAGATTAAATCAGGCAAGGCGGTCGTGGTGACTGCAGAGGAACTTATAGGCATAGTGGCAGAAAAGGGTCTCTCCAAAGCAGCCCAAGAAGTGGACGTAGTAACGACTGGCACCTTTGCGCCGATGTGTTCCTCGGGTGCCTTTTTGAGTTTTGGGCATACAAAACCTCGGATGAAAATGCAAAAAGTCTGGCTAAACGGGGTATCAGCCTATACAGGCATAGCGGCTGTTGATGCTTATATTGGTGCGACTGAGATGCCTGATGACGACCCTCTGAACAATAACTACCCGGGTGAATTTAAGTATGGCGGGGGTCATGTCATTGCGGATCTTGTCGCTCGCAGACCGGTCAAACTAAAAGCGTTGGGATACGGTACTGACTGTTACCCACGACGAAACCTAGAAACAACTATTACGTTGGATGAGATCAATGAAGCAATTCTTTTTAATCCTCGAAATTGTTATCAGAACTATAACTGCGCGGTGAACCTGACCGATCGCACGGTTTATACCTACATGGGGATGCTTAAACCTCATTTAGGGAATGCCAATTTTTCAACCTCTGGACAATTAAGTCCCTTGTTAAAAGACCCACATTTTAAAACAATCGGAGTGGGTACGAAGATTTTCCTCGGCGGTGGGGTTGGGTATGTTGCTTGGAACGGTACACAGCATTTTCCGTCGATCATGAACGAAGAGGGTAAGGAACTTGGAGGCGCAGGCGGAACCCTTGCTGTCACCGGTGACCTGAAACAAATGAGCCCCCGCTGGTTAGTCGGGACCAGTTATCTGGGATATGGAGCGACACTTAGTGTTGGGATAGGAATTCCCATCCCGATTCTCAATGAAGAAATTGCTAGATATGCTGCTATGAAGGATGAAGAATTGTTTGCTCCCGTAGTAGACTACGGGGAAGCCTATCCCTCGTTGACACCGGGTAATCTGGGGTATGTTAGTTATGCAGACCTTAAGAGTGGCAAAATCCAAGTCAACGGCAAGGAAATCCTCACGGCACCTTTGTCCAGTATGCCACGGGCTCGGGAAATCGCTTCAACCTTAAAGAATTGGATCCAAAAAGGTGAATTTCAGCTCACGGAACCCGTCAAAGCTCTTCCCTCACCTGCTGACGGCTTCACCGCTCATAGTATAAAGGAGGATTGATTAATGTGTCGCCGAAGAGAATAGTTTTGCGTTTTGGAACAGATATCTCGGTTAAACCGGTTGTTTATCGTTTGGTTAAAGATTTCGACTTGGTAGTGAACATTGTCAAGGCGGACGTCAACCCTCAAAAAGAAGGAACGATGATCCTGGAGGTAATTGGGGATCAAAGTGAAGAGGGACTAAGCTATTTACGTAATTTAGGGGTTTCGGTTCAGGCCCTTAATCAAGAAATTGTGCGTAATGAAGAAAAATGCGTCATGTGCGGGGCGTGTACTGGAATTTGCCCCACCGGTGCCCTTTACATGGAACGTCCGTCTATGGAGGTGCGTTTCGACGGCGACCAATGTGTTTTCTGCCAACTTTGCGTGAAAGTCTGCCCGATGAGAGCCATGGAGGTTCGTCTGTAATTGGAGTACGTGGAACGCACCTACCGACAGGACCACCGGCAGGATGATCTGGTCCATTTTCAACTAGTTGTGGGGGAAACTGACCTAGATATTGGGGTTCGTAAAGAGCGGTTTTCAACTGAACTTGTTGCCTGGGTAGAGGAGACGATTCGGGCCTGCCGCAGACCACTCGAGGACTATATTCAGAGAGACCCGGGGTTTCTGAGTGCCTTAACGCCTCACACCGTTTTGCCGGATGCCCCATTGCTGGTGCAAACAATGGCAGAAGCCGGGCGTTTGGCTGGAGTGGGACCCATGGCGGCAGTCGCCGGTGCCGTGTCAGAGTGGGTTGGAAAATTGATCGCCAAACGCTCCCGGGACGTGATTGTGGAAAATGGTGGAGATATTTTCCTGCGCACGAGTCGCATACGCAGAGTGGGGATTTTTGCGGGGGATTCGCCTCTGACTAATCGGGTGGCGATTGAGATCCGTCCGGACGAAACCCCCCTGGGGATTTGTACTTCCTCCGGCAAAGTAGGACATTCCTTGAGTTTCGGCAAAGCTGACGCTGTCGTTATTCTCTCCCCCTCAGTGGCTTTGGCGGATGCAGTCGCGACGGCCTGTGGGAATCTTGTTCAGACAACAGATGATTTGGAACGTACTCTCGAATTTGCCTCAGGGATCACAGGCGTAAAAGGGGCTGTGGTCATTAAAGACGATCGTTTGGCAGTTTGGGGAAGGGTGAAGTTGCTTCCCCTGAAAGCCTAAGCGTAAAGTAGATGAGATATCAAAAGACTATGGAAAGAAGAAGAGGTTAGCCGAGCGGGGCTTAATCTCTCCTTCTTTTTATTTTGAAAAGAAAGAAACCTCCCCGTCGGGAGGTTTGAGTTTTTGCGCTAATGTCTTTAATGTCTAGAGATAACTTGTACAACACAAATTTAGCACGAATCTCGAAGAGAATCAATGCCCAGTTTTTAGGAGAATAAAATAATCTGTAGATTCGAGGAATTTTGAGAAGAATAAAATCCTATCTTTACCAAAATTCTTTGTAATTGTTGAGTGCTATTTCTAAGGTTTGACCGATAGGATAAGTTGACAGTGCTTTGTCAATCGCCCGATGTGGAGGGATTGAAGATGGGAGAAGATCTAAAGGGATCATTCAATGGATTACATAATGGCGATTTTCTAATAAGTAGTAAAGCGCATCCGGATTTCCCAGAGGCGTGGCTTCAAATCGGTGGAAATCATGAAACGAGCTGGAAGTTTGTGCATCAATCCTTGGAAAGACCTGTTATAGAGATTAATAATTCTACAGCCATTAGCGCAGGAGTTATTCAAACACAGGAGGCGTCTCTCAATGTCGGAAAAGATAAAGAATGGTTAATTAAAATTCGTCTTAAAAGTAGTTCACCTCAAATACAGGCATATCTGCGTATTTATCCAATCGGGTCAAAGGGAGACGTGTCCAAGCCTTGGGAATTCCTCTTTAGACCTGGGGTAGAGCTTGAGCAATTTAAGCAAATCATCAGTGCAAGTTCAGAGGTTTTACGTCTGCGTTTGGAAACAGGAGTATTAGGGCCAGGTCATTTATATATATACCAACTAAGCGCGTATCCTCTTTCCCCAAACCGCATGAAAAGGCAAGTGCAAGTGAAACACTCGAAAAATAGGATCCCTCAGATAGGTCATATCCAAACGATCGGAGAAATAATTAAGCCGATTCAGCTCGCTATGCCAATACCGTTAAAGATTCCGGTCACGGTTCAAGCGAATGTTAACGCTGATGTACGAAACCTGACACCGAGTCGTGACAGGGTTCAAATTTGTGGAAGCAGTCAAGTTCCTTTAGCCACATCAAGTTGTGGTCGTGCCCAAGTCGAAATTTTCGGACATGGGTTTCATGAAAGTCTTGAAGATGTGACCGCCGGTCAGACGATTTTACATACAACAACTCGTGATGTTTCCGCTTTGGCTCGCCATTCCTTTGCCATTTATAATGGAGGACCTCAAGTAGCCTATGTACAGATAAAGTTAAGCCCTGATGGGGTACATTGGGCGGAAGCGGGCGGGCGACAAAAGGTCGAGCCCGAAAAATTAGTTCTGATAACACCAGAAGGGTTCTTGCGTTACTCAAAGGTAAGCTATTGGGCGGAAGGTTCGACTGCGCTTAGAATTTGGATTCAGGCACAAGGGTAGTGCTTCATTTATAAATTAGTAGGATGGAGCAATCAAGAAATGCTCGGCAGGTTTGGCTTCGGGCTAGGGGTGAAAAAATAAATGGGTTCTGGAAAGAACGTTATCAATTGACTGGAATAAAATGGAATATACGAAAGGAAAAGTTGGATTTCTGAGGGGTGATATTAACATGGATGGATTAGCTTTAGTATCTTTCTTAGCCGTAGTAGTAGAAAAATTAGTTGAGATATTTAAAGATGTTGTTTATGCTATTCCATTTTTGCCGGATAAGTTTAGGCCTCTGACGCTGGAATTACTGAGTTTAGTAAGTGGTATAATCTTGGCTTTTCAAACAAATGTTAATTTTTTTGAGCTATTAAATGTAAAGATATCGAACCCTATGATCGGGATAGTAACAACGGGTCTTGTGATAGGAAAGGGAGCAAATTTTGCTCACGATTTTTTTCAGTCTTTCTGTAAAACAAAAAAGAGAGGAGTGGTGTGATTTTATCCGACTAGGGTCGCAGGGAATATTAAGCTTACTTTTCATTTTGGTAAAAATACAGACGAGTTCGGATGGGACAAACTGGTTGGCTGAAACAGCGAAATAGGTAGCAATTAACAAACTTTAAAATATGATGATAGGAGAAAGTACGGGAGGCTTGTATGAAAGTGAGGTAAAGATAGAGGTGACTAGTATGATTACTGTTATTTTTAGCAGTGTGGTTCTTTTGATATTACTTACTATTATCCTGAAACTACGCACTGGATTTAACGAGATCGATAAAAAGTATGGCAAACCTTACCAAGCAAAATTAGTTAATATAATCAGTGATCACCCGGACTTAAAACGAGGCTCGATGGCCATTTCGCTTCATCCCAAAAATGCTATAGCCTTTAATCGCAAGGTTTTTCTATTTTCCCAGATTAGTTCAATCAAGATTATTTCGGAGTTGCCTGGAAAGTTAGAAAATAGTATGGAGACAGCTGTGAATTCCGGAAAAGAAGAACGATATCTTAGCATTGCAGTAGTGGATAAATATGGTGAACATGAGATTATTTTTTCTGCAAAATCAAATTTCAAAGAGGTTGCAAATCTGTTAATACAAAAATGGCATATGTATAATATTTCCTAATAGTTAAGTATTAATTTTGTAATATGTTCGTTTAGGGGCAATATGAAGTTCTCTAGTATTACACGCCCCTTGAAGTAAAGTTTAACAGAGGTTTGTCCTGTGTACTTATAAAATGAAATAGTTTTAAGCAAGGAAGGATCTTCACACATATTGTAGATTTGGTAACAGCGAGCGTCTGTGACACATACAGTGTAAGGGTAACGGAGAGGGGAAATTAATTGCTGAAAAGCTTGCACACCTTCCACTGAACTGACATAAATTGAGAGTGTGGGAGAGGGGTAAGCGCGCTCGCGATATTCCCCAAAAGGTCTTATAAAATTAGAAGGGCAGGTAAAGAAAAATGAAAAAAGACATTGATTCTTCAAGCTTAGCAGAAGTTGTGGACCGTATTTTAGACAAAGGTATCGTTATTGACGCATATGTGCGAGTTTCTCTTGTCGGGATCGAACTTCTGGCAATCGATGCACGGATAGTAATTGCGAGTGTTAACACCTGGCTGAGATATGCTGCAGCAGTTGGATTAACAGAACTGCACCACGACTTCTAAAATTGAATGAGGTTTGTTAGGGAGGGGGAGAAACTCCCTCCTGTTTATTTATTATGCGAAGGAGAAAATGATAGGTATGAATCTTGCCGAATTAGGGCTCGTATTATGCCAGGAGTTTGACCAGAGGGAGCACGAATTGAATACACTCCATTCGGAAATTCGTACAAAGGTCGCTGACGATCGAGAAGAACTTGTTAAG
>JARLHW010000250.1 GCA_031292075.1 Desulfosporosinus sp. | reverse complement strand
ATACCTCTCCACATCGCTCCATGTTTGGAACAGCTTGTGATCTAAGCTCCCTTTCTGTGTTTCTGTCTTGAACGATTTACAAGCCTTTTCTAAACTACATGAGAGAAAAAGATAGAGATCGAACACCTCATTCGTTCGCTCTTCGTAAGTCCAACTGAATTTCATCAACTTTCCACCAGACATAATCATCTTCGAAATCTTTGCTCCTCTCGCGATGAGGGCATTCATCAGGAAGTAGTAATCGAATCCACTTCCGTTATAAGCGGAGACCTTTTTCCATCTAATTGGAGAAAATCGTCTACAGTACTATCCATGGAATCCTTTCCATAGTGAACGGTGTATTTATCATCCAGAGTATAACCGGAAGCGTAAACGGTTTGTACATTGTTTGGTTGAAATGTCTCTAGATCCCAGAATACAATCTCCTTTCCCTCTATCTTGTCCTCTTTCTTCAATTTCTTAACCTTGACCATGTTCCGTTTCTTGAGTGTCTTCGTCTGATACCAACTCTGCTTGTTGATGTTACAATTGTGAACCTTCTTATATTTAGTTCCGCAATCCGGACACTGCTTCATCTCCTCTACCTCCATCTGAATAAGATAATAGTGTTTATCTTCGAGTTGGAGGATGATGTTGTTATCGATTATATCCTCCTCCTCCATGACCAATTTAAATAGTGGAATAGTCAGTTCTAACTCCGATGACGTGGTGATGAGATTCAGTGTCGGATCGGTTAAAATGTAACCCTTTTTCGTGTTTGTTATCTTGTTGTAGTATTCACTGAGCTTTGGAATGTACTTGATATCGATCGGTCCTTTAGGTAGTTTGAGATCCACTCTGATTTTATCGGATTTGAGAACATTACCCTTTTGGTTATAGAACTTATGGAAGCACATGATCAGACAATTATCACCGGTCGACTTCGGAGAATAACGTTTGATCGTGAGTCCACTCACTTTCGCCTTCTGAATAACAGTGGTCTTCTCACAAGCGTTACATCCACCCTCCGATTCATTTCTGGAGATGATAACCTTTGTTAAAACAGCTGTTGTCTCTCTGTCTGTCGTGTCTGTTGGACAGTGCGCTCGCGTGCTGCGGGGCTGCTGCGCGCTGCGCTGCTCCTCGTCTGTCAGCCGTCATGACTGGCTGAGACAGATGTCTTATGCTGGTGGGCTTGCCGTCTCAACACCCTCCCTCAAGCTCACCATCATAACGCACCACGGCTCT
>JARLHW010000249.1 GCA_031292075.1 Desulfosporosinus sp. | reverse complement strand
CCAGGCTTAACACTGGATATAAGCCCCAGTCAAACTGAATAACACTATCGCAGCCCCGAAGGTCTCACTTCATATCCTGGATGAGGGGACCCTCACCCTTCTCGCTAGCAGCCTTCGACAAAGCAAGGAGCCGCTCCCTTTCCGCCGTCGTTATGAAGCTTCCCATTCCCATCAAGAGATGCTCCAATCCTTTCGCCGCACCGATGAGCTCGCAGATCGCCTCAACCCAATCCGACGTCAGTCTCAGGGTCTGAATTCCCAGCAGTTTCAGCGACTTGTTCACCCCCAGAGCGATCGCAAACTTGTGCACGCTTCGGGCGGTTAAAATGTTCCAATTCAGGTACAGTGCTTTCAGCCACTTGTTTTTCTTCAGTGCGGTCGCTATGTACGAGACACCTTTCTCTGTGATGTTGTTGCTTCCCATTCCGATTTCGATGAGAGAGTCGTTTTTGGCTAAAGCCTTAGCAATGACCTTGGCGCCGGGATCTTCCATGTTGATATTGCGGATCCAGAGGAACCTTATACTGTGGTTCTGCTCAATTCCCTGTGCAAGCACTTTCGTGCCCTCGCTGCCGATGAGGGGGTTGGTGTGCAGAGACACTTCATCAAGATTCGTCAATCGAAGCATATCGACGAACGCAGGATCGATTCTGGCTATCTCATTTTTGCCGAGTCCTAGAACCTTCATGCTTTGCGACCCTGTTATCGCCTTGACAACATCGACATACCCGTCACCAAGGAAGTTTCCGCTGAGGGTGAGGTTGGACAGGTACGGCTTGTTTCTGACAAAACCGGCTATGAGGGGGCCACTGTTCTTGGTCAGCCGGTTTTCCTCCAGGACGAGTTCCCGAATGCGCTCGAACTCGTCCCCGTAGGAGCAAATCAACTTCATCACGTGGTCGTTGATCTTGCAGTTGCACAAGGTAAGGTTGACTATACTCTGTGTGCTGTACTTAATAACTTCTTGAATGTTTTTACGCACGCTCTTGCAGTTTAGCATAACGAGCTTTTCGGTCCCTTGCACCTTCATGATAATATTCGCGAATAACGATCTGACATCAGCATCAAGCATCTCAACAGACTGTGCGCTGACGATCCTCTTTTCTGCCGGTAACGCTGAGTTCTTCTGGAAGAAGCCGTCCTTGATTTCTGCAAAGACGAGCTTTCTCCCGGATTCTAAGTCGGACATGAACTTCGCGTTCTTCGTCTCAAACTCCAGCTTATCGTACCCAGTTTGATTTATCTGGATGAAACTGGCCGGATTCTTTTCATCAGTCAGCCCCACAGATGTTCCATCTGGCAGCCTGCGACAGGAGGCCTTGATATACCTTTTGCAGAACTGACAATTCATGTACTTAATCCACCTGTACGGCGTGCTTGCGCACCTGAAGCACACCCTGTGTATACATTGCAGTGAGACGAACCATGGCTCAGGATCGAACTTTTCCTTGCAGATTGCACAGTACTGTTTGGAAAGGTTTTGCATTATTTCTGCATCGTACTCTGCGCTGGAGGTTTTCATTTTTCCTGCCGAAGATATGAGACTCAGCTGGGCCACTGCTAGCTCAATCTTGTTATTGTCACGTTCTGCAACCGGTGTCTCAGTCCCAGTCGCCGCCCTCTCTCTTGGAGAAATTGCGTTTAACTCCGGAATCTTATCCTCCTCGACCAGTGCGTGATGTTTTCTATTTCGCGGCGGTCCCACCTTCTTTCCCATAATGTCAAGTATCCTCTCTATGTACATGTTAACGCTACTGAGCTTCGACCAGCCAGTAGAAGTGGGGTCAGTTTTCTTGAAATATGTCGCGTAGTTCCGCTCCCTTTTCATTCGCTTCAATGTCGGCCTTATGTACTCGCAAACCGGCTGCGGCATGTTAATGAACTTGTGCATCGGTTTCTTTGGGTTTCTTGGCTCGTTGCTGATCTCGCTGTTGTCCCTTATGTAATCCTGGAACGCCTTCTGCCTCTGTGTGTGCTGTTTCTTTTTCGCTTTCGTATCATTCCCATTCTGCGTGATATAATTCTCATCCAACGCAGCCGCGTTCTCTGGATTTCGCAGGTAAATTAGTAGCTGCAGCGGCGTGTGTCTTCCTTCGGAGGAGGCTCCTGCGCCTGCTTCCGCATTCCGGATGTCCACAATTCTGCTTTCTTCCTCTTCATTTTATTTCCTCACCATTCGTCCCCGAGTTGATCTTCAATCGAGATTTCGGATGTACATAGTCCTACCAATTTATATTGCACGCAATAAATGAAATTATATCATGTGGCTAATACAAGAACATAGTTACATGGTGTAGCCCACACAAGTGCATTCAGTCAACTCTAGCCCGGCTTGGGGTTTTGGGGTTTTGGGGTTTTGGGGTTTTGG
>JARLHW010000248.1 GCA_031292075.1 Desulfosporosinus sp. | reverse complement strand
CCAAAACCCCAAAACCCCAAAACCCCAAAACCCCAAGCGCTTGTCGCAAACCCTAAAGCCTTTTGGCTCAAAGCGAAACGCAACCATATCGCGTCAATCCAGGGTTTGTGGTGCTTGATCCATTTTATTATACCCTGCGATGCTATTTTTCTGCCGCCGACGTGCCGGCAGTCTGGAAGATTCCGTACTCGCTGGCAAAGTATAATCCATCTTCTTTGGTAATAAAGACCGCCACCTTGAACGCAGGGTAATTTGCGTCTACGGCGCAACCAACTCCTGCACTGAGGGTTTGCGAGCGCGAAAACGGATGGAATCTCTCAACCGGCGCCAATTCTTCGAGCTTCCAGAAATCGTATTCAATGATTCTTTCATCTGTGGCGTAAGAAACCAATAGCAGGTTGTCAGCGCTACCACAGAATGCAAGTCCGTGATTCCCAAATGCAGCTCCCTTGTTAGTAAAGCTCTTGGGGACGCTGAAGGTGGTCCCGGAATCTTTGGTCATAATCATTCTTGTAGGATGGGAGCTGCCGGTGCTGTAGGAAACGTATATTGATTCTGAGAATTTATTGGATACTGCGTGTGTGATTTCGAGCACTGAGTTGTCGATAATCTTTGGCTGTGTCCAGGTCGCCCCGTGAGTGGCGGACTGGGTGTAGGCAAGCTTCCCATCAGCAGTTACGTAAAATGCGTGGATGAGTAGCAGAGCGTTCCGTCGGATGCTATAGGCAGCTTTGGCTCTTAGTACAGTGAACACGGCGTCTCTGGCGATCAAGATATCTTCAGAGAAGCTCACAGACCCCGCAGCCTTCGTAAGCACTCTAAGTTCTCTTTGTCTGTTAATGAAGAACACATAGGCCCTGCCGTACTCCTTGACGTAAAGAAAATCCTCCATGTACTTATAGTCGCCAACTTTAACATCTTTAGGCACGCTCCAAGTTGCTCCGTCGTCAGAAGATTCGGTGTAGTAGATGGAACTCGCCGATGCCATGGCCAGGAACAAATGCTTGCCGTCTCCTGCCCCTTGAATTGTTGCCACCATCGTGTAGTCCACATTGTTAAACAGGGTCGAGGCGAGCACCGTCCCGACATCAGAAACAGCGATGTGCCAAAATTTTCCATAGAAGTTAGTTCTGCAGATCACATGATTCATGGCTGATTTCGGTTCGCGATAGACGCTCGCCACATAGACGCAGTCACTGATGCTGAACAGTCGCACTGGGCCCACCCAGGAAGCTAACGTCATCCCAGCCAGACATAAGAAAATGGTAAAGCTAATGGTTGTCATATAATGAATGACGTACAATAGCGTTATTGCT
>JARLHW010000003.1 GCA_031292075.1 Desulfosporosinus sp. | reverse complement strand
TTAATCCGCTCCTGTAACTCTACGCTACCCTCTATATGCGGTTGCGGTTTTACAGGTACACTTCCTGGAACGGTATCTTCCCTTTCCCAAGGGTAGTCTTTGACTTTTAATTCGATACCATCATCATCATACTCAGGAGTGATGAGGTCATCTTTTCGAAACAAAACACTAAGTGCCGGGTGATCCTCGGGTAGCAATGGCTGACTAAGCGTGGTACGGACGTCATGGGCAGAGAGGTCCTTACCGCGAGTCGATACCCCTCCGGTTTTTGTGTCGTCACTGGAAAAGTGATCTTTAAGTTTATGTAGTAAGTTATGTTTAAGTATTGTAGGTCGTCCGATAATAATATCGTACGGTGTATCGAGTATTTTAGCTTGAAGGGCCTCGATTTGTTCGAGGAGTTGTTTTTCTTCATTAAGGTATTTAAACCCGAAGTTTTCAACTGTACCTTTGCTTTCGAAACACACACCTGTAATTGCAGTACATATGCGAGTACTACTGTTACTACTTGTTGGTGTAGGTGAAGGTGGAAAAGATTGAAGAGGAGGAGTTTCCGTAGACGGGGTACCGTTTGGTTTACCCCCTGTCTCCGTACAGCGGGGGGCGTTTACGTGGTAAGCTGTCACCTGAATTTTCAAGAAGTTTATTCTTTGGTGTCCCTCCCGGTTGACCTATTAAGAAGTCCTCATTGTTTTTGAACTTCTTATTATGACAACCTATACATTTAACAACGTTCAACACACTGTTACTGCTACAGGAAGCACATGTATGTGCACTACTGGCTGCCATAAGGCGTTCCTCCAATTCCCGGGCAGCACCTTGTGCCTTCACAATCGCCGCCGCTATCTTCAGATCCACGTAGTTACTCTGTAGAGCACCAGTATCAATTAGAGCGTTAGCAAAAAATGAATAGTGATTATTAACAACAATTTCACATGGTATAGTGTTTTGTTTACTATCACTACTAGTTGCCAGCAACTCCTCAAGATATGCTATGTCAGCGTCATCTTGAGAAGTGCTGTCACTATCATTACATGACAATGCGATATTATCAACAGATAGCGACTTACTTTTCTTGTGGTAGCGGGGCTTTTTGTTGCCACCCTGTGAGCCGCCCTCAGGGGTCTTCTTGGCTCCATCCCACGGTGTCACCCCGTCAGCACGGAAGTGCTTTCTGAGGTTGGTCTTGCCGTAGGACTCCCAGGCTTTCTTCCCCGCCTTGCTGTCGCGCCAGTTCACCCCCTCTTCGTGGTTGAGGTCGGGGTGGTTCAGGCCCGCCAGCTGGCAGACATCGCCCCCGTGTCCCAGTATCCCACATTTGGGACACTGCACGGAGTCGGTGCTACCTGGTGGACGAGGGACAGGGCCGGTTTTCCCAGTAGGTGTAGGCTTGAAGAGCTTCTGAGCCGGACCGTTGAAGGTGTCACGCTTGTCCTTAGAGGACTTTTTGTTGCGCTTACGCTTCTTGATCTTAGCGTCAGAGTCAGAATCGCCCGCGCCAGCATCAGAGCTGTCATCCATGAATTCTTTCGCTTTAGCAATGTGTTGCTGAGCGGTATTCAGTAGGATACGCAGGGCGAGAAAGAGCTCCTCTACCGTAGAGTGCTTGGACTTGGTCAGAGCGGTCCATGCGTTGGTCGCGCTCTTCGTCCCACAGTCTTTGATTCTTTTCAGAATCGTTTTGACAAGTGTGGATTGTTCCTCGTCCAGCCCAGCTTCCTCATATTCGAGGAGTATGCTGTCAATGCTGCGCATGTACTTCGCCACAGAGGCAAAGTTGTTGCGACTTTTAAAGGTTAGTGGTTTATCCCTGACACGCGCCACAACAGACTCAGAGTTGTATGTGCGGGCGCTCTCAGGGTACACTCGCTTCAGACGCTGGAGCAGCTCTGCTGTTTTCCAGGTCTTCCACGCCTCCGGTTCACTAGGTGATAGCCATTTCTGGCCGCTCCCGTCCTCGTTGCGGTAAGCCAGGAAATCACGAGTGATCTCTTTCTGGTCCAGCTCACCAATCAAATAAATGATTTTTTCAACTTTGAGGCCGTTAGCTCCGAGCGTCGCGAGAGTAGTTCCCCAATGGGTGATAGCCTTGTGAGTGAGACCTGAAAGGTGCTCAGCCGCAATACTTGTCACCACATTGATGTTCTGGCTCCGCTTGTAGCTCTTCACCTTGTTGGCACGGAGTGTCTCGCTTTGTTTCAAGCTCGAACGACGCTCGTGTTTCAACCGGCGCACCTCGGAATCATCATCGGACTGACTATCCTCGAGTGGTGCGTAATTTTTACTTGGACGGAAGACGGAATCTGCTGGATCCACGCCCTCGGGAAGATGTTCTTCCCCGTCCTCGTCGCTGCTCTCGCTGGCGGAACTCTTCTGGTCCGCCCAATGGGACGATCCAGAGCCTTCATCAGGCTGAGACTTTGCATTTGATGCAGAAGCCGACGAGTTCCCCAATTTTGGAGAGCGAGACTTCCCTCTACGAGACATTTGATGTCGAGAAGTTGTCTCTCCTCCTGACAACCTTGAATTGGAGTCGGAGTCCCCAGATTCGTGCTCCTGCTGACGATTGTCAGCTGGATCTTCATCTGAGAGCCCTTCCTCAGCTCCTTCGGTGTCGGAGGAATTTTTCTTCCTCTTCTTTGTCGATGATTTCACCAGCCCGACTTGCGTCGAACCGATTTCGTCGTCGACCAACTTGTCCGAAGACGTTTGTTGGTGAGAAGGATCAGAGTTCTTGGAGGATGTGCTAGATCTAGACTTTCTAGAAGTCGTCGAACGATCTGAATCAGCTGTGGAAGCTGAGCCATCAACTCCAGCTTTGGATTTTCTCTTCGTCACCGAAGTTACTCTTTCCGCCGCTTTTGTTTTCTTTGAATTTTTATTGGATGACATTTCAAACCAAAATAATTAATTATTATGGTATCAAGCAAGGCTTTTAAGGGTGATCGTTATTACCAGGCTTGAGAACAAGCTTGAGGATTACAAATCTAAACAAGGTAGCTAATACAAAGCACTGGCTGGTTGGTGCCGCCATGCATACATGGTATACCATGCATGGTATGCCTACAGTATACGGTCATGGTACACTGCCCCCTCCTAAAAGATTTGTGATTAAAATACTAACTAATACTGTCAGACTTCTACTGACTAAACCACCTAAAAACTATTTCTAGACAAAAATTTGGTGGAATCATCAAATGAGAAAAGTTAGTTTTACAGCTGGGCTTCAATTTCCGTGCGCTGTTCTTTGGTTAAGTGCGTTCTTAACTTATTCTGGTACAGGTATTTATTGAGAATCACGTTATCCCTAACGTTGTTCTAAGGTTCCCACGAGTTATACGACTCGTCGTAGCCAGTCCACTTCACTAAGAATTCCAGCGTTGTACGCCTAGGACCCCCACGATGTTGTAATATACTTTCTACTAGGAATTCCTGTGCCTCTTTCCTCGCTATGTCTACTGGATCAACTTCCGTTTCGTCATAGTAGAAAGGTTTCAACTGTGTAACATGCACGTCCCTGTTCTTTAGTGTGACTAGGTTTTGTAGAGTATAAGTATTCTTATTTACACTGACAACCCGTAGCGGACCCTCCCACTGAGTATGAAACTTTGTAGGCGGTCGGTCGCGATACTGAACGAGGACGAAGGAGTTAACAGAAAATTCTGTGTTTGTTCCCACTGATTGAGACATGTGATAGTCATCAGTATCCTTCTGGGATTTCTTTGCGATTGTCATGAGTTCTGCTTGCTTACTAAGCACGTTTTGAGCCCACTCAGAGAGGTATGTGCCTTTACTATCACCTTTGCTATTCTCTTTCTCTTGCTTATGCGGGAGGAAGATGCCCCTATCTAGGGTCACAGCATTACCAAACAGTAGCTGTG
>JARLHW010000024.1 GCA_031292075.1 Desulfosporosinus sp. | reverse complement strand
CTGAGGCCAACATAGGCGAGGCTGGTTGTGTGTGATGTGGGAACAATGCACAGTAGAGAGTGGCTGTACTATATATAGTACATCATATACGTATATATAGGTGGTGCCATAGAATAATTATTATTAACTTCACCATAAACATGGAGCCATCACTCCCATTGATTGGAGAGGATGCAATCCCGGCAAAGAAGAGGAAGGGCACGATACAGCTTACGGACATTCTCTCCGCCGAAAAGTACGCGGAGGCAAGGTTCATTCTTCCGCCGCTCCTCAAAAAGGAGGATGGCAGCCGAATGGTCTACCGAATTGATAATGGGAAGGAAAAATATGTACTCAAAATTTTTGACATCCCCCTGGAAGATGCTGACTTACTGAAACGCGTCAAGGGGGAATGCCAGAAGACCAGAGATATGGGAGAAACGTGCTTACATTTCATCAAAGTCATCGACATGCAATCCAAGAAACTTGGGTCCAGCACCCGTGTGGAAATCCTGCTGGAATATGGTGGCCAGAATATATTTGAACTTGCGAATAAGGGGGCAACAAAGAAGGAAATCACAATGTGGATTATGCAATCGGTGATTGCGTTCAGATACTGTGAGGCGAGGAGGATCTGCCACCTTGACATCAAACCGGAAAATATGGTGTTCATGGACAATATCCTACGCATAATAGACCTTGGCATCGCCATAGAGTTTGAACGCAAGGATGAAGTGGCTGTCCCACTGGGAAATAACGCAGAAAAATTTGGTGGATTTACACGTTCGTACTCCCCACCTGAGATTCTGCGATACCATGACAGCATAAAAGAACTCAAGGCGCAGTGCATTGGAAGCAAGGTAGACGTGTATTGCTGGGGAATGACATTCTATCAGCTGCTGGCTGGGATCAGTCCAGTGGATATGGGCAGGTTCAGAGATAACCGCGTCAACATCGGAAAGAGCGAATACGAGGAAGGTTTCATAGAGCAAGTGAAAGCGGATCCAAAACTCATCGAGTTCGACCAGAGAGTCAACATGGCGGATATAATTGCTGCATGTCTTTGCTACAACCCCGCTGAAAGGTGCACGTTCGAAAAGCTGGAAAATTGGCTGGAGCCTATGTCGGATTCTGCATACTCCAACAGGAAAACAGTTGTTGATTTATTCTTCGGACTAGGACTGTACTATGATAAGATCCTCGATAACAAGCACATGGGGCTGCACTACATACGGAAATCACTTAAATTTATGAGTGAGACTGAATTACGCGACCCATTCAAGCTGTTCCAAATTGGGGAGGTATACACGAATGCGGGTAAGACTCATGAGGCCTCTGAATATTACAAAAAGGCGCTCTACATCCTGAAGGAAGCTTTAGGACTATCGCATACAGACGATGCTGATGCATACCAACTTTTGGGCAAGATCTACAACGGACTTGGGGACAGTGAGAATTCGATTGCGTCTTTTCTAAATGCAATAAAAATCGCAGAGCATAAGCTGGGACCGGAGCATCCAGAGACGGCAAGATTATACTATCAGGTGGGATCTGCATATCGTAGTGCGTCAGATAACAAGGAAGCAATTTCTTGCATGCTAAAGGCACTCAAGGCTAAGGAGAGGATGCCTAACTATGAGGTTTGCACAATATACGCAAGCCTAGGCATTTTGCACGATCTAATCGAAGAATGGGGCACGGCATTGCAGTACTTCCTGAAGGCACTGCCAGGATACGAGGATACTTTTGGGGTAGAGCACTCGAAAACAGGAGATTTATATGGGTATATTGGACTTGACTATGGCAAGACAGGGGACAAAAAAAAGGCAGAGGAATACCTAAATAAGGCTGCTGACAACTACGAAAAATCCAATAAACCAGACGATGAATTAGCCGCAGACATTTACCTCCACCTCGAGGGAAACGACCCTTCGCTTGATAATAAGCCTAAAGATGCAGAGAATTGCGCCGCATTAGTAAAGTCCTACGAGGCGCAGTACGGCAGAGATAGCCCGGAGGTAGCCGCGGTGTACTGCAAGTTGGGGAAGCAGTACAAGGATCAGAAAGACTACGAGAATGCGCTGAAATGCCACATTGAGGCGCAGCGCATACGAGAGAAAGCATTGGGACCGAGGCATTCAGACACCGGGAACGCGTACTTATGCATTGGGCAGGATTTTGCCTGCCTCGGCAAGCACTCAGAGGCGCTGACACACTTACTCCACGCGGAGGAGGTCTTTAAGAGTTTCCCGAAGCGAAATGAGCTCGCAGAAATTTATAACGCTATTGGAGATGCCAACGTCTGCCTCAACAAGAAGGATGACGCGATAACGTATTACAAGAAGGTCGCAGACTTTTGGAAGAGAGTTCGAGGTTCGGCAGACCTGAAAACCGCGACTGCGTACCGCGTGTTGGGAGACGTGCTCGGAACCTTCAAAAACTATAAAGAGTCGATAGGATACTACAACATGGCGTTGGTGGTCATGCAGAAGAAACTGGGGCTAAGGCATCCGAACACCGCAAAGACATACAGGAGTGCCGGGTTGTGTCTGTGCCATATGTTCAAGTCTACGCAGGCGCTGCCATATTTCATCAAGGCGCTTGCGTATTACGAGAACGCTGAGGACGAAGAAGCCTCCTTAGAGAACGCGCAAATGTACGATAATCTCGGTCGTGCATGCATCCAGGAGGAACAAAAGGAGAAATCCTTCAAGTACTTAAAAAAGGCGTTGGAGATCAGGAGAGAGCTTCTGGGTCCGATGAATCTAGATATCGGCCGTGCGTATCGCAGGCTAGCGGGCGCATGCAGAGCTTTCAAAGAGTACGAAGACGCGCTGATATACTACAAGGAGGCGCAGAATATCCTGGAGAATACGGTTGGAGCGGATAATTCAGATACAGCGGACGTATATGAATGCACCGGACTGATCCTGGCCGGCATGGGAGAGGTTTCACAATCACTGCTTTACCTTTTCAAAGCGCTTCATGCTTACACGATCGCTGAGGGCCCGATGTCGCTCGAAGTAGCAACGGTGTGCAAATCTATCGCTGGTGTATATCTTTCCCTGATGGAGAAGGAGAATACCCTCAGGTACTTCAGGAAGCACGTGAACGTTTCGGAGAGATCTGACGATCCGACAGGCCTGACGACCGCGTACGCGTACTGCAGGCTAGGACAAGCATGCAGAACGTTTGGGTCCTACGAGGAAGCACTAACCTATCACACGAGCGCTCTGGATATCTTTAAGCAGAAGCTGGGTCCGGATCACCCGACCACAATAGGAGTTTGCGATGCGGTCGCGGACGAATACTCGAGGCTGGGTGACTCCGCCGGGGTGCAACATGCCTTCGAGAGAATGAATATCAGTGGCCGGACTGTGGCGAGGGCAGTGAAGGCTGAATCGGGAGAGGATGAACTGTTTTAGCGCCTAAGTTCACACACACACACACATTCATGAAATATGAGGTGATTCTGGCTATTATGCGCGAATTCATGTTATAGGGTATGGATTTGATGCTGGAGAGGATGATACGATTCGAGTCTAGGGGTTTTGGGGTTTTGGGGTTTTGGGGTTTTGG
>JARLHW010000247.1 GCA_031292075.1 Desulfosporosinus sp. | reverse complement strand
CCCCAAAACCCCAAAACCCCAAAACCCCAAAACCCCAAAACCCCAAAACCCCAAGCGGGGGCGAGAGAAGACAAAACAAAACAGAGAGGAATATAAACAGGGTGAGAAAGCGATAGTGCAGTCCCATTAGCTACACCCATAGATAGTGATGGAGATCTCGGCGAGGCGAAACTCCGGTCTTTTCTGAGACCCGCCGTCCCTAGATGTTTGGAAAATATGTACTCAAAAGTATTACTTTATATGACCTGGCCTGCATTTATTATTATATTTCTTTTATCGCTATCGCTAATTTGCTCGAGTAATTATTCCAGAATATATAGCACTAGACGATGCGAGAATGCCCTCCCCTGCATCCGAACCGCGGAATTGCCCCTCAATCTCTGGCAGGCCGGTCTGTGCCACTTGCGGCACGCTATAACTTGGCTGCGGGCAACCTCTGCATCCGCGTTGCGACCGGCTTGGACCGGTCCGTGGGCCGAAACTAGCCTTTATTCTCGTTAAGCGACTCCCTTAGAATATGGAAGTGAGACTACAAGTTTAAACAATATTATGGCTCTTCAGCAGGGAATGGAGGTAGACTAGCGCGCTTTCTTCATCGGGCCTGTAAGCTCTATACGACACGACCTTCATCTTGTTGTCCGGCAGCAGGATTATTCCTAGAGGACACTCGCTCGCCTTCCTGTTGCTGTCCTTGGTGGCGGTGCCCTTGATGTTGGCAGGCTCGGGGACGCGCGCCTCAGCCTTGCTCTGCACGTCGTACTCCCCAGTTTTCTTGTACTTTTGCACCAGGTTTCGGCCAGTTAAAAAGTTAATATCGAGGTCCCGGCAGACGGCCCTGACGTTTTCGTTCAGATACATGGTGCGGAAAATGAGGTCGCGCCGCTGCTCGTCGGTAAGCCACCTGTACTGGAGTCTTTTGCGCTGGACTGCGAGCGGCTTGTCTTCCCTACGGCGACCTTGGTGCATACTTTGCTATTACGAATCTTTATAATAGGCGCAGACTACACTATTCTATAAGCGACCCATTACGGAATGCAAGATAAGTTTAATATGAGTCTTTCTTATCCGATTAAGACGCTTCCGTACGATTCCAGAACTTATATATTGTTATAAGCATAAGTAGCGTTCTCCGCTAATATTATAGACCCGGCTCTCGTGCAGAAGCTGGGTATCATAGTTATATTATAAGTGCAGAAATTATAACTAAGTCCATGCGGAATACACGTGCTGAGTTTATGTCGTCTGTGTAAACCATGTTCCAGAGTTAATTACAGAGACAGGATACAGAAGCATTACCCAATTATATTCGCTTTGCACTTATAGCAAATACGGAAAAGTCTGCGTACGATTCGAGAGTTTATGATATTATATACCCATCTAATGCTGGCACTTGCCAAACGGCTCGAAGAGACGCTGGAAGAGGCCTCGAGGTCCGCCGACCGATAAATCAGCAGTGAGGGCAGATATCGACGCATGAACAATACAATTCTCTCTCTCCTTGATCAAATGCAGCCCACCGATCCAACAAAAGTGCTTCTCCACGACGTCTATTTCTTATCAACTTTCCACAGAATATCGTCCCCCAATTTCGCAGCGTTTTACCGGAACTCCATCACTTCCATTACGTCAAGTGGGTCACACATCCGTCCCAAGGCTCTCCCGCCCTATGAGGAGGGCGCCGCAGTCCGAATCGTGTGAGCCTTACGCGCTGGACTCCCTCATGGCCTGAATGGGGACATGTGTCATCCTGCACCATGGGCTTGAGCTGGTTCGGCTCGGTGCGAACCTTCTGAGGATGGGACGTTCTTAACAGATCGGCTTTGGCGTTTAAATATTGCCTTTTATCATATCTTTTCGCGTATGTGCGTCCCCCAGCGTTTTCAGTATATTTTCGCACGCGGCATTGTCACCTCGTATTCCGTTTAACCGTGGGGTTTTGGGGTTTTGGGGTTTTGGGGTTTT
>JARLHW010000246.1 GCA_031292075.1 Desulfosporosinus sp. | reverse complement strand
CAGGGATGGTGTGGAAATCATCTTGCACAACCAAGCCCTGCACAAAAACACCACCCACGGTTGTGAGTGGTAAACCTTCAAGGAGTTTTCGAATACGCTTTTGCAAATCAAGGAGCGCCCAAGAGTCAGTATGGTAAATGTCTAAGACATAGCCGCTATTAAATAGCCCATAGTTAGAGCCTAAATCCAGTTCGGCCTCCCGTTTGTATCGTCTGAACACACAGTAAGGTGGGGGAACCGGATCAAATACGGCTAAATAGTACATCTGGTATTCATTAGTGCCCATGAAATCTGGGATGTTTGTTTTTATGAGGGAGTACAAGCCGTCTTCGATTATTTTGGTCCCACCACCTTATCAACCCCCTTGGATAATTCCTCGATGATGGCTTCTTGGATTTCACTGTAGTGCTTGGTCAAGGCGTATTTAAAAAAGTGGCTCCCTTCGATCTTTTTACCACTCCGGGACGTAAAACCTAAGTCCTTAAAATGGGTATACCAGGGAGCTTTGATTCGATAGACCTTTTTACCTTTAGGGGATTTTTCGGCTTTGAGATTCATTGTTTTTGCAAGGTCGCCGCCTTCATGCTGCTCAGTCCTGCCCTGTCTGCCCAAAAAGTCTCCATTAACTGGTTGCAAGTTCGCAAGGGCAAAGTCTAAAGCCATGTTCGCACCAGTCTTGGCGGCTTTGGTGACGATGGACTGTGGGAGCTTTTCAAGCTCTTTGAGCTTTGCAATGAGTTCCTCAACCCCGTCAATTGAAACTTCAGAGGCGTTCGAGCCGGGAACATAATACGTCATTCCATCACCTACTTTTCCAGCTTGCAGACGATCCGAGTCTCTCGGTGCAAACCACTAACATCCTCCGCTACCTGGACTAAATACCTGTTGTTATTAAAAAACACGTACATACCCTGCTGGGGAAGTGGGCTATACCTTATCCGAAATTCACAATCGGCCTCTGTGTGCATTTGAGATGCGCCGACGTACATTCGACCATTATTGGGTACATAGGCAGCTTTGAAGGATGCGATATTGACATAGGTTTCGCTCTGGTTACCGATCGGATTTTGAGCACCCGCCCGACTTTGCAGCGTGATACTACTCCGCATATCGTACTTCATGGACTGCTCACCACTTGATACGTACTGGAATTCATGAGATAGATTTTTATCTTCTCGTAGGAACTCGCAAACGCCTCGGCATTATCGGTGTCGTAGCCAAAGTTCGCCTTGCAGTAAGTCGTAATGGCCTTTTTGATAATTGGATCGGTGGCGGTACTGACCAGCGTAGGGTCAACCCCTACGTCGATCAGTTCGGCTTGAACAGCACTCATTAAATCTTGAATCTCTACATCAAATGACGTATCGCTTGCGTCAATTCTCAGGTAAGACCTGACGTCATCAATCAACGCCATGGCTTAACCAGGAACATCAAGGAGTATATCCAGTAGGTTCCCAGCCAGAGTACTTGCTAGGGTAATCGTGTTGTTGCAAAGATTGACCGGATCTGGAGTAGACATTGTTGGAGTTGTGGATTCAAGCACGTTGTTGTTATACGCCTTATAGAGCATGTTTTTCGTGAAGGTGTAAGGTAAGCCAAGCTTTGAGCCTACCCCAACGCTTACGCCATCGCCCGCGCCTGAT
>JARLHW010000245.1 GCA_031292075.1 Desulfosporosinus sp. | reverse complement strand
CAGGGATGGTGTGGAAATCATCTTGCACAACCAAGCCCTGCACAAAAACACCACCCACGGTTGTGAGTGGTAAACCTTCAAGGAGTTTTCGAATACGCTTTTGCAAATCAAGGAGCGCCCAAGAGTCAGTATGGTAAATGTTCATGACGTACCCGCTGTTGAATAGCCCATAGGTAGAACTTAAATCTTGTTCGGCCTCGCGTTTGTATCGTCTGAACACACAGTAAGGCGGGGGAACCGGATCAAATACGGCTAAATAGTACATTTGGTATTCGTTAGTGCCCATGAAATCCGGGATGTTCGTTTTTATGAGGGAGTACAAGCCGTCTTCGATTATTTTGGTCCCACCACCTTATCGATGCCCTTAGATAGCTCCTCAAACAAGGCTTCTTTGATTTCATCATAGTGTTGGGTCAAGGCGTATTTGAGAAAGTGACTGCCCTCTATCTTTTTCCCGCTGCGTGTTGTGAAACCTAAGTCCTTGAACTTGGCATACCAAGTTGTGTCAATCGCATAAACCTTCTTACCTTTGACGGATCTTTCGGCCTTTAGTTTCATCGTTTTTTCCAGATCGCCGCCTTGATGCTGCTCCGCCCTGCCCTGTCTGCCTAGGAATTCTCCATTTACCGGTTGAAGGTTTGCGAGGGCAAAGTTTAATGCCATGATCGCACCAGTTTTGGCGGCCTTAGTGACAATCGACTGGGGAACATTCTCAAGTTGTTTGAACTTAGCAATTAGCTCATCAATACCTTCAATCGTTGATTCCGACACGCTTCAACCTACCTTTCCAGCTTACAGACGATTCTGGTTTCCCTGTGCAAGCCACTAACATCCTCCGCTACCTGGACTAAATACCTGTTGTTATTAAATAACACGTACATGCCCTGCTGGGGAAGTGAACTGTACCTTATCCGAAATTCACAATCGGCCTCAGTGTGCATTTGAGATGCGCCGACATACATCCGACCATTATTGGGTACATAGGCAGCTTTGAAGGCTGCGATATTGACATAGCTTTCGCTCTGGTTACCGATCGGATTTTGAACACTGGCCCGACTTTGCAGCGTGATACTACTCCGCATATCGTACTTCATGGACTGCTCACCACTTGATACGTACTAGAATTCATGAGATAGATTTTTATCTTCTCGTAGGAACTCGCAAACGCCTCGGCATTATCGGTGTCGTATCCGAAGTTCGCCTTGCAGTAAGTTGTGATAGCCTTTTTGATGAGTGAATTGGTGGCATTACCCACCAACGTAGGGTCAAGCCCTACGTCGATAAGTTCCGTTTGAACAGCGCCAATTAAATCCTGGATCTCTAAATCAAATGAGGTATCGCTCGCATCAATTCTCAGGTAAGACCTGACGTCATCTATCAACGCCATGGCTTAACCAGGAACATCAAGGAGTATATCCAGTAGGTTCCCAGCCAGAGTACTTGCTAGGGTAATCGTGTTGTTGCAAAGATTGACTGGATCTGGAGTAGACATTGTTGGAGTTGTGGATTCAAGCACGTTGTTGTTATACGCCTTATAGAGCATGTTTTTCGTGAAGGTGTAAGGTAAGCCAAGCTTTGAGCCTACCCCAACGCTTACGCCATCGCCCGCGCCTGAT
>JARLHW010000244.1 GCA_031292075.1 Desulfosporosinus sp. | reverse complement strand
CCCCAAAACCCCAAAACCCCAAAACCCCAAAACCCCAAAACCCCAAAACCCCAGACCGCGTTCCTCGAAAACAAAATCACGCGGGATGCAGAATTTCAAAAGCACACATATCCTGAGCTCTTAGAAGAAAAGGCTCTACCTGATTCAATACTAGCGGAACATGAATATTGCGATAATGGAAGCGAGCTGTCGCATTTCCGCCTTTCGAGATAATAACGAGAGTGGGGGCATGCTCTCCACAGCGTGCTGAGGAGCGCACCACGATATGTTGCGGCTCGATAATTCGCTTGAATTTATGACGGTGTAGCGCTTTCCTTGCCCCCAGAAATGCGGAGCGGTTGCTCCAAGCGCTAGTCGTAAACCCTAAAGCTTTATGGCTCAAAGCGAAACGCAATTATATCGAGTCAATCCAGGGTTAGTCGCCCTTCACCTCATTATTATACCCTGCGACGCTATTTCTCTGCCGCCGACGTGTCGCCAGTCTGGAAGATTCCATACTCGCTGGCAAAGTATAATCCGTCTTGTTGTGTGATAAAGACCGCCACCTTGAACGCAGGGTAATTTGCGTCTACGTTGCAACCAACTCCTGCACTGAGGGTTCGCGAGGACGAAAACGGATGGAATCTCTCAACCGGCGCTAATTCTTCAAACTTCCAGAAATCATATTCAATGATTCTTCCATCTGTGGCGTAAGAAACCAATAGCAGGTTGTCAGCGCTACCACAGAACGCAAGTCCATGATTCCCAAGCACAACTCCCTTGTTAGTAAAGCTTTTGGGGTCGCTGAAGGTGGTCCCGGAATCTTTGGTCATAATCATTTTTGCAGGATGGGAGCTGACGGCGCTGTAGGAAACGTAGATTGATTCTGAAAATTTACTTGATACTGCGTGTGTGATTTCGAACGTTGAGTCGTCAATAATCTTTGGCTGTGTCCAGGTCGCCCCGTGAGTGGCGGACTGGGTGTAGGCAAGATTCCCATCAGTAGTCACGTAAAATGCGTGGATGAGTAGCAGAGCGTTCTGCCGGATGCTATAGGCAGCTTTGGCTTTTAGTAGATTGAACACTGCATTTCTGGCGATAAAGATATCTTCAGAGAAGCTCACAGACCCCGCAGCCTTCGTAAGCACTCTAAGTTCTCTGTCTCCGTTAATGAAGAACGCATAGACTCTGCCGTACTCCTTGACGTAAAGCAAATCCTCTATGTACTTATTGTCGTCAACTTTAACAATTCTAGGCACGTCCCAAGTTGCTCCTTCGTCAGAAGATTCGGTGTAGTGGATGGAATATGAATATATTCCACTCGACGACTCCATGGCCAGGAACAAGTGCTTGCCGTCTCCTGCCCCTTGAATTGTTGCCACCCACGTGTAGCCCGCATTGTTAAACAGGGTCGAGCTGAGCACCGTCCCGACATCAGAAACAGCAATGTGCCAAAATTTTCCAAGGATGTTAGTTCTGCAGATCACATGATTCACGGCGGATTTCGGGTCGCGATAGACGCTCGCCACATAGTCGCAGTCACTGATGCTAAACAGTCGCACTGGGCCCACCCAGGAAGCTAACGTCATCCCAGTCAGACATAAGAAAATTGTAAAGCTAAGGATTGTCATATAATGAATGACGTACAATAGCGTTATTGCTTATATGCCGCGGGGGCGAGCAGGGAAGCACTGTTTATGTAGTGTTGCAGTATGCTGGCGTATGCATATACAGTGTGCATACAGCGATATATAATAGGAACGGGTGTCCCCTCGGTAATAGTGACAGTATGCTGTGGCTCGAGAATGGGGTTTTGGGGTTTTGGG
>JARLHW010000243.1 GCA_031292075.1 Desulfosporosinus sp. | reverse complement strand
TTAAGAAGGATTAAGTATAGAAAAATGGCGAATATGGGAGTCAATGAAGAAACGATAATTATCAATTATCTCAAAGCTACAGGATTAAATCGGGCTTTTATCAACTTTGGCGATCATCAATTGAGTTACAAGCGATTTGTAATTAGAGCCAAAATGTATTTATTCTGTGTTAATCTGTGTAATCTGTGGTTGATTAACTGAGTACTTGAATAGTCACAAAAATAATGATTCATAATTCAATTTGCAGGTATAATTTTGAATCAAGGTCTTATGTCTCAATGAGCCCCAATTCCAGCGCAAGTTTGTTTTGCTCTTCAATCCACTGAACGGCAGTCTTCATGGCGGATGTCATCTGCTCAGACACAAAAAGGACCTTTCCCTCTGGGCTTTCTCGCGTTCTCCCCACCCTTCCAGCCATCTGCACCAACGCACGCTCATCAAAGACAGGATGATCCGCGGCGAGAACCACGACTTGTATCCGTGATAACGTGATACCACGCTCTAAGATTGTGGTACTAACAAATAGATCATACTCACCCTGACGTAATCGCTCAATCTTTGTGGATCGCCTTGGGTCAGAACTGTAGCTGCCATCAATACACCAATCCGGAAAACGTCGTTGCAAGCATTTGATCCACGGATCGACCCAAGAGATCTTGGGAACGAATACCAACACAGGTCCCTGGACCCTAAAGGTTTCAATTTGAGCTGCCCAAATGCCTGTGCACCCGTTGGGCTCTAAAGAATGACGGGATCTTTCCCAAACTGGGACTGGCAAAGAAGTTCGATGGTGCCGTGCCGGAAGTCGAATGAGTTGCATCTTGCCTTGTTGAACCCCCTTTAATGATTCAGGTGAGGGGGTTGCTGTCAAATAGAGCAGTTTTCCGTTTTGGCGCAAAGCTTGTTTCACTCCCCATGCCAAAGCTCGGCTCCCGTGATAGGGAAAGGCATCCATCTCGTCCATGAAAACTACATCAAAAGCTCGCCAAAATCTTGATACTTGATGCGTGGTCGCTAGTACCATCCCTCCGCTTTGAAATTTAACCAAAGTTGTCCCTGTTAACACTTGCAACGGATAATCCGGAAAGTCGCGTCGAAGCCTCGGTACAACGTCATGAATAACATCTTGGCGCGGCGCGGCGAAAAGCACAGATTTCCCCTGCTCTAAAGCCCAAGCGGCTGACGGAAAACATACCTCAGTCTTCCCTGCACCACACGCGGCCCAGAGAAGTGCCGTTTTTTGGGGGGCGTCTTTAATGAATTCAAAGACTTGTTCGCTGGCTAAACGTTGTGCGTCTGTTAAGTTCCAGTGTGGTCGAAATAAAACTTCAGAAGGACCGTCTAAGAGGGACCGCTGATCACGAAAAAGTACATCCAGAGAAGTGCTTGGCCCGATACTCTCACAACTTCGACACGTTGCAGCCATTCCATAAAAGCTGGGCCATTCTTCCACATCCTTTTCCCCACAACGTTGACACTGCCAACCACCGCCGTTCGGTCTCACAGCAGGAACCCACTGCGCACTACCCTGCTCCACGCTGGAATGGGCTAGTTTTATAATCACCTCATTGTCAATTTTGAGCTCTCTGGCCAGGCCACGAAGATCATTGCACGATAGTTGCCTTCCTAATACTAATCGATTGAAGGCCTTCCCAACCTCCTTGTCTCGCTCCTCATCTGTTCGATTTTGACTAATTTCTGAAGTCACGTCAACATCCTCCCAGGTGAAGGCCTGCCCCGCCCAGCCCAGCGCTTTAATTATTTTGAGGATTTCTAGTTTAGTATCCTTCCGACTTGGCCCTTTGTGCCAGAAATTAAAGAGACCTCGCCGCTGCAGCCGCTCCTGAACGACCTGGATATTTGCCAAAGGAAGGGGTGTGCCAAGATAGTTGATGATCCCAGAATCCAGCTTGTCCTTCTCTCGAAATGGAGAAAAACTGACGTTACCGTTTTTATTTAACGTCAGAAAGAAGTTCATAAATACACCTCACTTCAGGTTTACTTCACGCCACAAGGTTTATTTCCCTTGCTCAACATTCCCTCCATAAAGCGGACACTGCTGAATCTCAATTTCCGGGAACCGCCGCTGAAGACACGATATGTAGGTTCCTTTCTCTCCACGGTCCCCACTTTGCTGAACGCTAACTTCGATCCAGATTGGGACCCCATATTTCTTCTGTAGCCTGGGTAAAGCCCTTTTAAGATGCCAAAATTGCTTCTCCAACTCGCTGTATTCAGGACCCATGTACCAAACATATTTAAAAGTATGCGTTCTTCTAGTAAGCCCTTCCTTCCAGGCCTTAATAAGAGCCTGCCATTTAAGTGGGATACTCCATTCCAAGCATGAAGCAGTTCTCCATGATAGAACGCCTAAGATCATCACAACGCCCAATAAAACCATCATAAACTCGCCCCCTGACACAACTTATGTTTTGGGCAGGCGTTGTGTGAGTTGTCTTTGCCGAGCATACTCCGCTAGAAAAAGCGAAGCCCGAAAATAATCTCTTCCTGCGGGTAAAAAAAACCATGCGCCTTAAGACTAAAGGCAAGAAAAAGAGCTAGGATGCTTGCTGTGTTGCTCCTAGCTCTGCTGACTTGATGTAAAGTTGTCCCGATCACTGGGCAGGGGTTATCCTCTCCAGGAAAAATTTAATAATGCCTTCTGCCGCCAGCTCTTCCCCGACATACGCTTTACCCTGGGCGACGCCAAACGTTTTTCGCATCTTCAAAAGCTCGACTTCCAAACGAAGCTGATCTCCGGGAATGACTTGCCTCTTAAACTTGACCTCATCTATACCAGCAAACAACCCTAAGTAGCCATGATATTCCGGCATCTTCAGAATAACCACGGTTCCGACCTGTGCCAATGCTTCAATGATCAGAACCCCCGGCATAATAGGATGCCCTGGAAAATGGCCTTGAAAGAACGGCTCGTTGATGGTTACATTCTTAATTCCAACCGCTTTTTTTCCTATCTCCAGTTCTATGATACGATCTACCAGAAGAAAGGGATACCGATGAGGAATAATCTCCTGGATCTCTTGGCTTTGTAGCACTAAAACTCCTCCTTGTATTCGCTGGCTCGGCGCACGCTGACCTAATGTCAAATATGGCGTTTCTCGCCTCGTGATCGCTAATTACTTGCAGATATGAGCCAATTTGTCTTATGATGTGAGTAGAAATTTTCCTCCTAATGACTAGTATAACCAAGTTTGAGGTTGAAGGGAAGATTACAAGGTCGTGAATGATTGCAGAATTTTACATATTATAGGTGGAGGAGAAATCGGTGGAGCTGAGCAGCATGTGTTATCTCTTCTAAATGATTTAGACCGCTCTTATTTTTATCCGCATCTGGCCTGCCTGACCCACGGTCCATTGGCAGCTCTTGCCCGCAAAACTAATATTCCTACCCAAACCTTCCCAATGGGCTTCCCTCTTGACCTTTCGCCCCTTCCCAGACTCACTCGCTGGGCCCGGCAAAAAGGAATAAATCTTATTCACACTCATGGTTCTAGAGCAAATCTCTTGGGCCGCCTTGGCGCAAAGTGGCTGGGCATCCCTTGTTTGACTACCGTTCATAGCTCCCTCGCCCATGATTATCTCTCTCCCTGGTCTGCACGTCTAGCTATAGGGCTTGACCGCCTCACCCTCCCCTTGGCGTCCGAGATTATCACCGTTTCTAACCATTTGGCACATGAGGTCGCTTTGAGAGGCGGTCAGAACATTACTACTATTTATAACGGCCAATCTCCTCTTACATTTGCTGATCCGACTCATGCTCGCCAGCAGTTTCGCAAACAATGGGGAATACCAACCAATGCTTTTGTAATTGGAACGATTGGCCGCCTCCATCCCACAAAAGGTCAGATTCATTTGATTAAAGCCGCCAACCAACTGGGCTTAAAATTCCCGAACCTTCACCTTTTGCTTATTGGTGACGGTCCTCTTCGCCAAGATCTGGAATCTGAGCTTAGACTCAACCCGCTTCCCAACACGTTGACCGGTTACCTTCCCAATGCCTACAAAGCCCTTCCCGCCATGGACCTTTTCGTCTTACCCTCGGTCAGTGAAGGAATGGGGTTAGTCCTACTTGAGTCAATGCAAGCCGGAGTTCCGATTGTCGCCAGCGCAGTCGGAGGAATCCCCGAGGTCGTCCGCGCTGGAAAGGACGGACTACTCGTTCCTCCGGGCGATGTGACAGGGTTTATCGAAGCATGTGCTGCAATAATTGAAAACCCAAAATTGGCGAAATCTCTGGTTGATTCCGCTCATGGCCGTTGGTTATCTTTTTCTATAGAAAGCATGGTAAGAGAAACAGAACAAGTATATACCCGCATACTAGATCAGTCTACCCGCCGCTTTCGCTCATAAGCAAACAAGTGACGTTATGCAAAACCTTCACTGAGATTTCTCAATCCAATCAGGCTTCGCGTGCTTAGGAGTCTACCGACGTAATCTCTGCCAAAGTACCTTCAAGACAAAACGGGGTAATACTGACTGACGTTGCCAACGCCAAGGCTCTTTGCACAGACGATAGAACCATTCCACATGAAGTTCTTGAATACGCTTAGGAGCGCGAATTACAATTCCTGCTAGCGCATCAAAACTCCCGCCTACCCCGATACTAACGTATGCCAAGCCAGGATGCTCAGCAATCCAATATTCCTGGCGAGGAGCACCCAATCCGACGAGCAGGAGGTCGGGTCGAAAACTGCGGATTTTCTCCAGCACATGGGGTTCTCCTTCTGTGTTAAAGTAACCGTTCTCTGCGTCCCAAACAATCCCAGGGTATTCACGGGCAACCTGGTTTGCTGCCTGTTCAGCCACACCTGGTTTTCCCCCCAGAAAGAAAATTCGCCATTTAGCTTTATCTGCTACCGGGAACAAGGCCTGAATTAAATCAATCCCGGTAACCCGTTCTCCTATTGGAGTACCTAGTCGCCGAGCAGCCCAAACCACCCCAATTCCATCCGCTGTTACTATATCCGCAGAATTAATGAGCTTCTTTAGCCGTTGATCTCGGTCTGACGCATAGATCATTTCGGGATTAGCCGTGACCACCCGTATCGAAACTTGACTCTCTACTGCCTGACGAATCTGTGCCACCGTCTCTTGCATGGTATAGGCATCGATTGTAATTCCTAGAACCTTAACTCTTTCTGTTTCTAAAAACATCCATTTAATACCTTGCCCGTTCCTAATGCCACGCAGGAAATCGGATCCTCAGCTAGACTGACTGGCAATCCTGTCTCGCGGGTCAAACGCTGGTCAAACCCGTATATTAAGGAACCTCCCCCTGTCATAATAATTCCTTTGTCCAGAATATCTGAGGATAACTCCGGAGGGGTACGTTCCAAAACTTCCTTAACTCCGGCAACAATTGCTTCAATAGATTCCTCAAGGGCCACAAAACACTCTTGGGAATTCACCTTAACTGTCTTGGGCAAACCAGTAATTAAGTTCCTGCCGCGGACATCATAGCTAGAGGACGGACGGCCCTCCGGTATAGCTGAACCAACAGCCATTTTAATTTCTTCAGCGCTGCGTTCTCCGATCATAAGATTATGCTCACGACGAATATACCGACTAATCGCTTCATCAAATTTATCGCCCCCAACCCGAAGGCTACATTTAGTCACTATGCCATTAAGGGAAAGCACTGCAATATCCGTCGTTCCTCCACCAATATCCACGACCATACTTCCGGTCGGACCAAAAATGTCAAGTCCAGCTCCTAAAGCAGCGGCATACGGTTCTTCAACCACCTTTACATCTTTGGCTCCAGCCTGATATGCTGCCTGTTTAACCGCCCGTTGTTCTACTTCTGTTACTCCTGACGGTATGCAAACTACAACACGCGTTCTGAAAAAAGGCCAGCGCTTGGCTCCTGCTTTCTCCAGAAAATATTTCAACATTAGTTCTGTGGTCTGATAATCCGCGATCACCCCATCGCGCATCGGGCGTACAGCGACAATATTCCCCGGTGTTCTGCCGATCATTAACCGTGCTTCTTCTCCTACAGCAATTCGTTTATTCGAATTGCTGTCAATGGCAATGACGGAAGGTTCATGTAATACGATCCCTTTCCCTTTTGCATAAACCAAGACGCTCGCCGTTCCCAAATCTATTCCCAAATCTATTCCAAACATTGGTGGAGATACCCCTTTCGTCATCTATAGCTTGTCCATAGCAATATCTATATATAAACAAATAGCACAATCTCCCTCACGGGAGATTCGCTATTATAAGTTTATTACTAAAAGTCATTCGTGATATAATCGCTAATCCCTTTGTGCATTTCGACTTTTTGTGCATTACCTTCAAATTTTTCTCCAGATCTTAATTCTGCATATCTTTTAGTTTTCCTGGTATTTTCTCCTGGTCGCTTCGCCCCCCCGAATGTGTCGTTCTGCCTTGTTGGTCTCCAGTATATGCTTTACTTCCATGGACAGCTTCTCATTAACCAAGGGTAGTCGTTCAGTCACATCTTTATGCACTGTTGATTTCGATACGCCAAAAACATCAGCCGTTTGCCTGACCGTCGCACTCGATTCCAATATGTACGTCCCAATATCGAGCACCCGTTTGCGTATATATTCTTGCACACAGAGCCCTCCTTCGTCCACAAACATATTACATTTATATGCATGCTCTATTAAAAAAGACATCCATAAAAGGATGTCCTCATTTGGTAAATACTGTGTTGTTATTTGCGTTCTACTCGTTACTTCAAATTCTCTTGCGTATACCCTAATACCATAAGCTTTGTGCCGGGATAATAATGTGCCAAAATTTCTTCTACCTTTTTATTATTTTTGGCCAGATCATTGGCTCCCCATTGTGACATTCCCACAGCATGCCCATTCCCGTACGTCGTTATTACAAGGCGCTCGGGTTGGACAACCCATTCGATATCCGTCGACAAAAGTCCTAGCAAAGTACGGAGTTGAGTCGCCAGATACACCTTACCTAGGATTCGTATACTTTTGACCCTTCCGGCCGCAGTTCGTTGTAAGACTTGAATATCCTTTGATGTCAGCGGGCGCGGTGATTCCTTAATTCCTAATTTTTTATAGAGTTCGTCTGGTGTAAAACTAAGGCTCTTAACATAGCGTAGTGGATTATCTTCACCTGAACTAACGTTTTGCAGATAGGAACGAGGTGAGCTCCACACCTCCTCAGATCGTTCGGTTGCCTTTCTTCCGCTACTACTATGGTAAAAAGCCTCGATATATTCACCATCAGCCACGAGAACCATTCCCCGCGTTTCGAGCACTGCCTTTTGCAATTTACCTCGATACCGGATGTAATTGAACCAGCCCCATTTTGCTCTCATTTGCGTATCTGACAACCAAGCTTGGCTTTGAACCGTGGTGTCTACATCATAGCCACTATCAGATGAATTTTTTTGACTTAATCGCCTTGCTGCATAGGTTCGGGCTGCAACTGCTTGGGCTTTGAGAGCCTCTAGCTCAAATTCAGCAGGCATTTCCGCTGCAACAACTCCTAATAGATAATCTTCAAGTGCTAAGCTTTCAACCCTCCCATTGGGCATCAATACCCGAATTTGAACATCATTTTGTGTACCTGTACCATTCTCTTTTTGCCAGCGCAAAATACTCCAGGGAATTACTAATAACACGCAAAGTGATACCGCAATGAGCCATACCCATTCTTTTTTCATCGAATCCTCCTACGGTACAGGCTTTTGCTTAAATCTATGCGGAAGAGCTATAGAATATGGCTGAAAATAATACAAAAAGACCAAGGAAGAGATTTAGTCTCTTCCTTGGTCTTTCTATGTTTTAATAATTGCTTCTACTTTTCCCGCTTATTCATCGCGGATAATATTCGCACCTAACTGGGATAGTTTTTTCTCGACTTGCTCATAACCGCGATCAATATGGTGAATTCCTCGAATACAAGTCGTCCCTTCTGCTGTCAAGGCTGCTAGTATTAATGCGGCTCCAGCTCGCAAATCAGTCGCAGTCACCGGTGCCGCATTCAGGCGTTGTATCCCCTGAACAATGGCACTCCGACCTTCGATCTTGATATCTGCTCCCATACGTTTTAGTTCATCCACATGCATGAAGCGGTTTTCAAATACGGTCTCAGTAATTAAACCCGTTCCATTTGACCGAGTTAAAAACGCCATAAATGGGGCCTGTAGATCCGTTGGGAATCCCGGATGAACCTGGGTTTTAATATCCACCGCATTATAAACACCCTTACCGCTAATGCGGATTCCATCGTCTTCTTCCATCATCCGAATTCCGGCCTCTTCCATTTTGGCAATCAAGGGCTTCAGATGATCCGCGATCACATTTTGAACTAGTACATCTCCACCTGTTGCTGCTACCATTAACAAATAGCTTCCTGCCTCGATACGGTCAGGAATCACGGTATGTGTTGTGCCATGAAACTCGCGTACACCTTCAATATGAATAATACTGGTACCGGCTCCACGTACCTTGCCACCCATCTCGTTAATAAAGGTTGCCAAGTCGACGATTTCGGGCTCTTGGGCAGCATTTTCTATCAGAGTCGTTCCTTTAGCCATCGCGGCAGCCATCATAATATTTTCTGTGGCTCCAACACTTGGATAATCCATATAAATCCGAGCACCTTTGAGACCTTTTGACGAAACATCCAAAAATCCGTGATCCATTTTGATTTCTGCCCCTAAGGCCTCTAGTCCCTTTAAGTGCCAATTAATGGGACGTGAGCCAATGGCACACCCACCCGGATGAGAAATACGCACATGTCCTCTCCGAGCCAGCAACGGCCCCATCGTGACAATAGACGCCCTCATCTGCGTAACAAGGTCATATGGCGCCTCAATACAATCTATTTCACGGGTATGGATTTTCAGTGTCGAACCATCACGCTCAACCGTAGCACCCAAAGCCGATATAACCTTACTCATTACATTAACATCCAACAAATCCGGAGCATCCTCTAATTGAATGGGCTCTCCGCATAGCAAACTCGCAGCTATAATTGGAAGAACGGCATTTTTTGCTCCACTTACAATAATCGTTCCCTCAAGCGGTTTGCCGCCTGTAATAGTTAGCATACTCAAATTTTTAAGACACCCCCTGTCAATGGTTATCGCTTTACATCGTTTATTAATTCTCTTTGTGCTCTCGTCTATCCTTTATTTCGACTATTTTCTTTAAGCAACGCACTAAAATTCTTCTAACAAAACAGGCATTGCCAAGACAGTTTGTCCCTCAGAGTTCTTTCCACGACTAAGCAGTTGAATGTTAACCCTGTCATTCCCAGCCTTCACACCCATTTTTCGTTTGTTCTGATAGGCAGCAATTGAAATCAGGCTGCCTGTCATGGACCACTGCAAAGGGGTAGAATTTGTCTGACTCAAGTAAGCGGAAATATCCATTACCTGTGGAACTCGCTCATCTAAATAGATCCGATCGTCTGTTTTCGACAATTGTTGAGCCATAATAGTATACCATGTATAGAGATTTCTTTCTTCATTTTTATCTATTTGTCGGTGTCCAGATAGAGTAACAGCTAGCTTTCCATTCCCGGTCCGTAACTTTTTATAATTCCAAGTCCAATCCGATAGCGGTTTATTCTTCGAAATTTCGTCTGGAATGTCTCCGTTCTCAGACCATAAAATTACATTTACCTCTGCTTTCTTTGTCATCACGACGCCAGAATTTAATAGTAAAGGTACCGCTGTTTGTGAAGACTGAAACCTTTCTAAAGAAGACATCCTTTCCCAATGAGAATCTGCTCCCAGTAGAACTAGGCATAAGATAATAACCATTAATTTTATCGCATTTTCTCTGTAAACATCCTGTTTTGACTTAATTTTATTAAGGAGCATGTAGAATACCTCCTTCTCACTCTCTTTAGGTTTATAGTTAGTTTTGCCAAATAGTGAGAAAGCTAACATACTCTACGCTGAAAATATTTTTAAAGTAATGATCACTAATTTTTATTTACTCGCAGCCAAAGACTCGTATGTCTAATCCACCTATATTAAGATTATTGTGCTATTTGACCTGCCCCAAAATAAAAAAAGAAAAAGGCCCCAAAAAGGCCTTTTTCTAAACTAACAGTTCGTTATAATTTCTAACTTAGGTTCTTACTTTTTGCCTTCCGCAGCTTCAATACGTGCTGCAGCTCGGCGCAAGGCAAACTCAGCTCGTCGTACATCAATTTCGTCAGAGCGTGTAGATAAACGTTTCTTTGCCCGTTCCTTGGCTTCTAAAGCGCGCGCAACGTCAATGTCTTGACTCAACACGGCAGTATCAGCCAAGACTATCGTAGAATTTTCGATAACCTCCACAAACCCTCCCGTTACTGCCGCTCGTTTAATATTACCGTTGAGGGTGTAACGGATGACACCGATATCCATACCTGCAATCAAGGGTGCGTGGTTCGGTAAAATCCCTAACTCGCCTAATCCACCGGGAAGAACAACAAACTCAACATTTTCTTTCAAGACGTCTCCCTCAGGAGAGACAATGCTTAGAGCGAATGTTCCAGCCATGGCTTACGCCCCCATTTTCTTAGCTTTTTCGACAACCTCTTCAATTGCGCCGACCATTAGGAAGGCTGCCTCTGAAATGTGGTCGTACTTCCCATCCGCAATTTCTTTGAAGCTACGAATTGTCTCTTTCAAGGGCACATACTTTCCAGGCGAGCCCGTAAATACTTCAGCAACATGGAACGGTTGTGACAAGAAACGCTGGATCTTACGAGCACGTGCCACAATAATTTTTTCTTCTTCAGAAAGCTCATCCATACCAAGAATAGCAATAATATCCTGCAATTCTTTATACTTTTGGAGAAGTTGCTGAACTTGACGCGCAACACTATAATGCTCTTCACCAAGAACTAATGGTGAAAGAATCCGTGATGTTGAGTCCAAGGGGTCCACAGCAGGGTAAATCCCGATTTCAGTAATGGCACGAGACAAAACCGTTGTAGCATCTAAGTGGGCAAATGCTGTTGCCGGAGCGGGGTCTGTCAAGTCGTCAGCCGGCACGTAAATCGCTTGTACAGAGGTAACAGATCCTTTACGAGTGGAGGTAATCCGCTCTTGCAATTGACCCATTTCTGTAGCGAGCGTTGGCTGATAACCAACGGCCGAAGGCATCCGACCGAGCAGAGCCGAAACCTCAGAACCGGCTTGCGTGAAGCGGAAAATGTTGTCGATAAAGAGCAACACGTCTTGACCTTGTTCATCACGGAAGTACTCAGCCATTGTCAAACCCGTTAGACCTACACGAAGACGAGCTCCGGGTGGTTCGTTCATTTGACCGAACACCATAGCGGTCTTATCGATAACGCCAGACTCTTTCATTTCGTGGTAAAGGTCATTTCCTTCACGAGTCCGCTCACCAACACCGGCGAATACGGAAATACCACCGTGTTGTTTGGCAATATTATTAATAAGTTCCATAATTAATACAGTTTTACCAACACCAGCACCGCCGAAGAGTCCGATCTTTCCGCCCTTAGAATACGGACATAATAAGTCAATAACTTTAATGCCTGTCTCCAAAATACGGGTAGATGGCTCTTGATCTTCAAAGGCCGGAGCCGGACGGTGAATTGGATAATTGGTATCGGACTTAATATCCCCAGCGTTATCAATTGGCTCTCCCAAGACACTTACCATCCGACCCAATGTCGCGGATCCGACAGGAACTGTAATGGGTGCACCAGTATTAATTGCATCGATGCCCCTTTGCAGACCATCAGTCGAGGACATGGCAACACAACGTACAGTGTTGTTCCCGAGATGTTGAGCTACTTCTAAGGTGATATTAAGTTTCTGTTCAGGAACAATTACCTTAATGGCAGTATATATCGCCGGCAGTTCATCGGGCGCAAACGCAACGTCAACTACCGGCCCCAAAACTTGCAAAACCTTGCCGTTCTTCACAGGCGCGAAACCTCCTTATTGGGTTTTTCCGGCAGCTTAATCTAAAGCAGCTGCTCCACCGACAATTTCAGATATTTCCTTAGTAATCGCCGCCTGTCGGGCTCTGTTCATAATCAGCGACAATCGGTCAATCATATCCTTGGCGTTATCTGTTGCCGAACTCATGGCTGTCATCCTTGCCCCTTGCTCACTCGCTTTTCCTTCAAGAATCGAGCGGAAGATCTGTGTTTCAACATACTTCGGTAGCAAGTTAGCAAGGATCTCTTCTGGAGACGGTTCAAAAATATACTGTTTGCTTTGTTTGCCTTCAGGCTTTTCGATCGGAAGTAGTTTGACTTGCGTAGGTCTCGCGTTAATTGCGCTTACGAATTCAGTATACATCAGATAAACCTCATCCGCTTCGCCCTGCTCGTAAAGTCGCACCACTTTCTGGGCAATTTCTTTCGCTTGATTATAACTTGGGTCATCTCCAAGTGCTACAAACTCAGCCAAAAACTCAATTTTACCGCGTCGGAAGTAATCTCGACCTTTGCGGCCTACCGTCACCAACTTAACTTCTTGCGGCGTTTCGGCAATCAAACCGGCGGTCTTTCGAATCAGGTTCGAGTTATACCCTCCACAAAGACCACGGTCCGATGTTATCACCACATAAACCACCTTTTGCACAGGCCGCTTTTTCAAAAGTGGATGGACTTCATCCATTTGAACTTGAGCAAGGCGTTCCAAAACCGCTTGCAATTGGTGGGCATAGGGGCGAGCAGCGTTAAGTTTTTGTTGGGCTTTTCTGAGTTTGGCCGCGGAAACCATTTTCATCGCTTTTGTGATCTGCTGCATATTGCGAACGCTGCGGATCCGGCGACGAATATCGCGTACTCCTGCCACCTCATTCACCTACTCCTTTTTAATCTAGGCCACAAACCCCTGTTTAAATTCGTTAATTGCTTTTTCCAGAGCGGCAATCATATCATTGGAAAGCGCCTTCTCAGTGCGAATTTTAGCCAACAGGTCGGCCTTCACGGAGCGCATGAAGCGCAGGTATTCTTGTTCAAACTTCCCAATCTTGTCAGGATCAATATCATCAGTAAACCCTTTAACCGCCGCGTAAATAACAACGACTTCTTCCTCAACAGGCATTGTGGCATACTGATTTTGTTTGAGAATTTCCATAGTCCGTTTTCCACGGGCCAGACGCATTTGGGTAACCTTATCCAAGTCAGATCCAAATTGAGCAAAGGCTGCTAATTCACGATAGCTGGCGAGGTCCAAACGAAGCTGTCCAGCAACCTGTTTCATAGCTTTGATTTGGGCGCTACCACCTACCCGGGAAACTGAAAGACCAACGTTGATTGCCGGCCGGAAGCCGGCGTTAAAGAGGTCTGACTCCAAAAAGATCTGACCATCCGTAATGGAAATAACGTTAGTAGGAATATAAGCCGACACGTCACCCGCTTGAGTCTCAATAATCGGAAGTGCTGTCATTGAACCTCCGCCAAGGGCATCAGACAACTTCGCTGCACGCTCCAACAAACGAGAGTGGAGATAGAAAACGTCTCCAGGGTATGCTTCACGTCCAGGTGGGCGTTTGAGAAGCAGGGAAAGTTCACGGTAAGCAACCGCTTGTTTGGAAAGGTCATCGTAAATGATCAGGACATGCCTGCCATTATACATGAACTCTTCACCCATAGCAGCCCCGGTATAAGGAGCGATAAAGACCATTGGTGAAGGCTCAGAAGCAGTAGCGCAAACGACGATAGTGTATTTCATAGCATCGTTTTCTTCTAACTTCGCAACAACGCTGGCAACTGTGGATGCTTTTTGTCCAACAGCAACGTAAATGCAAATCATGTCTTGACCTTTTTGGTTAATAATCGTATCGATAGCTACTGCAGTTTTACCAGTTTGGCGGTCACCAATAATTAATTCCCGTTGACCACGACCAATAGGAACCATAGCATCGATCGATTTAAGACCAGTTAACATCGGTTCACTCACGGATTTACGAGAAATAACACCTGATGCTGGGGATTCAATCGGACGGAACTTGTCCGTTACGATCTCCCCTTTACCATCAATGGGTTGACCAAGAGCATTAACAACGCGGCCAATCAAAGGCTCGCCGACAGGAACTTCCACAATCCGTCCTGTTCTCTTGACCTGATCGCCCTCTTTAATCCCTGTAAAGGGTCCAAGAATAACGCAACCAATATTATCTTCTTCAAGGTTCATGGCCATACCATAGACTTGTCCAGGGAACTCTAAGAGCTCACCAGCCATGGCCTTCTCTAAACCGTATACACGGGCAATACCGTCACCAACCTGGATAACTGTCCCGACATCTACGATATCAACAGCCGTATCGTAGCGTTCAATTTGCTGTCTGATAATAGAACTAATTTCTTCTGGACGCAAGTTCATCCTGTTATTTCACCCCTACTTCCTGAGGTTTCTCTGAGTTTCTACGCAAATCCACACGCATTCTTTCCAACGCATGGGCGATGGTCCCATCCATCACACTGTCTCCTACTTGTATAAGAATCCCGCCAATGAGTTCAGCCCGAACTTCACTAACAATCCTGACATCTTTCCCGGTCTTTCGTCCAATGGCCTGTTTAAGATCGTCGAGTTGAGAAGCGCTCAGAGCCATGGCGCTGGCCACTTTAGCTTCTACAACCTGCCGTGCCTCATCCGCCAACCGAGTAAACTCACGTTGAATGAAAGGTAAAAGGCTTTCCCTTTTCTTATCAATCAATAGATAGAGAAAATGACGTGTCGTGGCACCAAAGTCTTCTCCCAGCAACTTATCCATGACGGATTTTTTCTCCTCCAAGGAAATATGCGGATGAAGCAGGACGCTTTTAACCTCACTATTTTCCTCCACCAGTTTTGTAAGTTCACGCAAGTCATTGTCAATTGGATCAAGAGACGTCTCCGAGGCAATATTAAACAAGGCCTGAGAATACCTACGAACTAGTGCCCCATTTATCATTGCATTTCCCCTACCTCTTGAATGAACTGTTCAATGAGTTTTCCTTGACCCTTCATGTCAAGCTTTTGGCGAATGATTTTCTCAGCCACTAAGACTGACAGATCTGCAACTTGTGCTTTGACTTCGGAAATTGCTTTGTCACGTTCGCGTTCAATCTCTACGAGTGCAGCTTTCTTAATCTTTTCTGCTTCTTCATGAGAAGCGTTTAAGATTTCAGTTGCGCGAGTTTCGCTGACCTTTGTAGCTTTGGCAATCACGTCCTGGGCGTCCTGGCGTGCTTTGCGCATTTCTTCTTGGTATTCGCGTTTAATTTGATCTGCCTGTTTACGCTCGTTTTCTGCCTGAGCAAGCATAGATTCAATGCGACTCCGCCGTTCTTCCATCATTTTCATTAGCGGACCCCAAGCTTTAGAACTGAGCAGCCAAACGAGCAATAGGAACGAAACTATCATTACCACTAAAGTATAGTCAAATTGAATAGGATTCCCACCCAATGGTCTACCCCCCCCTCGAGTATGATAACGTCGGAATGATTTTTTTCAAGGGGGAACTTTCGTTCCCCCTTGAATTAAGATGGGTCTAGCCTTTGCCCATCACGTAAACTTACTTTGTGAACATGAGAAGAAGGGCAAGTACCCAAGTTAACAGTGGTAAGGCCTCGATCAAGCCGACACCGATAAACATGGTGGATTGTAAGGATGCTTTGGCCTCAGGTTGGCGGGCAATACCCTCCAGAGTTTTAG
>JARLHW010000242.1 GCA_031292075.1 Desulfosporosinus sp. | reverse complement strand
CCAAAACCCCAAAACCCCAAAACCCCAAAACCCCAATTCCCATAAACTCGAAAACAAAGAGTGTAGCAGTGAGAAGAGACCCCCAGAAATACGTCACTCTCGGTGGATAATAGATTCGGACAAATTGTAGAGGAAAATGAATCAGCGAATCCAACGACGCGTCAGCGATAAAATATAATGATGAGTATGCAGTGAAAGCCAGATCTGCTAGCAGAATACATTTATAGAAAGATGATTAAAGAGAAAGACAGAACAAACGTTCTCAATAATTACTTTAAGGACCCCAAGAAACAGTTCAAAATAGGCAAACCGATTAGCCGTGACTCCAAGTTCATATTCCACTTCATCCACAAGGCGGGCGATTACATACTCAAACAATTCAACTACACTCTTCCTTCTCCTCCTCTTGAGAACGGCCACGCGGAAAGTCCCAATGATGCGTATGCCAGAGGCATGAAAGATATCATGCACGCTTTGCAGGAGTACTACTTCACAAAATGTACCAACGCGGTTAGCCCGCACTTCGTCAATCCGCTGGGCGTTGATATGAAGGCGACCTATAGCTCCAGGACGAACGAGACCTCAATCACCATCGAGATACTCCAAGAATTCGGCGGCAACCCCTTGCCCACGGACGCGAGTTTAGCCGAGATGTTCGGCTGGATGGTCCAATCAGCGAACGGATTGATGACTCTGCACCGCCTGAAAATTGCGCACTTGGATATAAAGCCGGCGAATCTGGTGCTTGGGTCTGGAATAGTGCGATACATAGACCTGGGAAGTGCGAAGGAGTATAAGGCAATGGACGAGGAACAAGACACTGTCAGCAAAATTATGTGGGAGTACACGCCGGCGTTTTCGCCGCCGGAAGTTAGACTGAGGGCGGAATCGGGACATCAGTTGGAGAAATCCTCTCCTGAGAGCATCGACGTGTACGCGTGGGGCACTTTGTTCTACGCTTTGCTGACCCGGAAGTCCGAGGACAAGGTCAATGAAGAAGTAAAGAAATTCGAGCCCTTGACGGAGGCTAGCAATGCAGAATTCAAGCAGCTGGTGAAGAAGGGGATCCTGGCCGAGGGCAAGGAAGAAGACAAGAACGAGGACAAGGACGAGAAGATGAAGATGAAGAATCTTATTGCTGGTTTGATCGTGAGATGCATGGCGTTTAATCCTGAGGAAAGGCCGAATACTAGGGAGATTGTGGAGGAGCTGGTCAAGTTTGCGAAGGCGCGGGAACTCTGCAAGGATTACTTTAGCACATACACCAAGAAATGCGACGAGATGTGCGACAACATGTTTGGGCCGGCCTACGTTCACTCTGCGTCTACCATGCAAGGTTTCACACTGGATCATTATATTTAATGATAGGAGCGGGGCGTATCAGAGAGGAACCGATCGAATTGAAGGTCGAGAGTACCAGGATACAGGAAGAACTTAAGGAGAAACTGAATCAGCGGGAAGCAGAAGTTATTGATGAGCTCAAGCAGAAACTGAAGGCGGCGGAGGAAGAAGTTAAGAAGGCAAAGGAAATCGCCGAGAAAGAACGAGAACAAAACCAGCGTGCACAAGAGGTCAACGTGAATGGCGCTTTTAAATTATCCAAGATGAATACTGCAGTAGTAATCACGATAGCTGTTCTGGTGATTGTGCTCGGCATGCTTTATTTATCGTATGATAATGCGAAGACGCTCATATTCTCTTCCTATTACCGAGTATCCGATCAGCAGCAAAAACTCACTGCGTTACCATCGGTCAATCAAACCCTCAGCCAGACTGCAAAACTTGGGAATAGTACGATTCGGCCCAGCGCCGACGCTAATGAGACCAGATGGATCCCGGTTCAGGAGATGATCGGCACCTACAGTCACACTAACGTCCTCCAAGGGAAATCGGGCTTCCTTCAAAAACGGTCCGAAAACGAATATCTTCTTAAGCTCGCCAACGGATCTCTACTGACTTTCAGGAGCTATTCGCCGTACTCGGGCTCATTGTGTAGTGCCCTGGTCGCTGGATACAAACTTCAGAACCAACTCTGCGTCATCCCTCATGTGGTGAGAGTGATGGAAATGCAGGCCATTGATACAGATGAACATAGCTATATGGAAATTCTGTTTGAATACGGTGGGACTTCCCTATATGAAGAAATGCGAGCCGGATATGTAACTTGGGAATTGATTCTTGTTTGGATAAAGCAGGCATTAGAATGCTTGTCGGTTCTGGAAGCCAACGGAATGTTCCTGCCGGAAATAAACCTGCGTAACATGGTGTGGCGAGATGGGATGCTACGATTTGCGGACTTGTCAAGTGTAAAGCAGTTTGGAAGCGAAGAGCAGCTGTTCCAGCCGCGGCCGATTAACGAATACGAGCTCTTTGTCCTTAGACACGCGCCAGAACTTCCTGCAATTAGGATGGACTCCACGAAGAGGTTGAATCACGGGAAGCTGGCTGTGCACTACTTCGCGTCAGCTTTCTTCATTCTGATCATGGAAAAGATCAACCTGAGACAGGAGTACGAAGAGCAGGCGGCCGATAGGAATTCTACTAGGTTCGCGATGGTGACGGAAAAGATACTCAGAGAGACTGCGATGATAGCGGGAAAATCTCTCACATGTATACTGAATGCAGCAGCGGGCATCGACCCGGATAAGCGGCCTACGTTCAAGCAGCTACTGAGTGCTATCAATAATCCGCTATCGTAACAGCTTTGGCTGACGCTATTCGAGTTTGTGTTACTTGAGCCAGTGCCCCCTCACAATCCCATGCTCGCTGGATCGCTTTGGGGTTTTGGGGTTTTGGGGTTTTGGGGTTTTGG
>JARLHW010000241.1 GCA_031292075.1 Desulfosporosinus sp. | reverse complement strand
CCCCAAAACCCCAAAACCCCAAAACCCCAAAACCCCAAAACCCCAAAACCCCATCCCGCCCGTTCTCTCCTCAGTGCCCTCGAACTATCCACGGTTATTATATTATTTAAAAGGATGCATCGATGACGATATCAGTGAGACACTTCACGTGCGGAAAGTGATCGGAAGCAGGCAGGAAGGGTTCGTGGCGCTGATGAGGCGGGGTGTGGGCAAAACAGTCATTGGCATACAACACGAGCGGGCCTGGCACAGACTGTGGCTGCAGTTTATTTTGGCTCTCGAGCGTGTATAGTTTGAATTCAGAGTTATTTAAACGCTATTTGCGAATGAGTCGTGGCGCTAGCTTCACAATAAACAATATTTACCTGAGCGATAGCGCTAACATAGTTAGACGGAGCCTTATATAGCATTTTCCCGTGTCATCGATTATAATAGCATCCATGCGAACTAACTCCGACTCCCGCTCTGACCTCAGCGCCTTCGTTGGAAAGATCCAAACTTTCATGAAAGAACAAGAGACGCAGAAGGTGAAGCACTACGAATTCAACTTCGCCCGGGGCGTCCCCTTCTCCAACGCAGCGAACACAGATGGGCGGGGCGAAATTCCTAGACGCTTCCTTTGGGAGAAGCTATCCGGAGGCGCTGCCCTTGACTTTGTACTATTCGCAAGGCCCGGTACGGAAAGGTCACACTTGAGGAAGGAGAGGGCGATACAGCGAGACGATGGCGACGAGTTTTATCAGGAAGGGACTGAGGATGCGGAGAATGTTTTCCAGGAGCCACAACGGGCGGAGAGGCAGACCGGTGGGAACAACCAAAGAAACGGTCCGACGGGAGACAATGGAAGAAGGCAATTTTCGTGTTAGTGAGAGGCTTTTACTATCACTACTCCACTCCCTGTAGTAACCCTTACTTGTTCGACTCTCTACGCAGCCGTGGAAAAATTCAGAGAAATCTTGATATAAAATAGGCGCGTTGCGGTGCAGCATGGCCGATTGTGTGTTTTGCATAAAATATTATTATATTCGTCGCGCAAGTTTGCTATCTCGATATTATAACTATTAAATCGCTCACGCTGTAATGCTAGCTCCTCCGGCGAACTGCGCAGGGGTTTTGGAGTTTTGGGGTTTTGGGGTTTTGGG
>JARLHW010000240.1 GCA_031292075.1 Desulfosporosinus sp. | reverse complement strand
ATGCAAGAGAAACCATGGGGACGTGTGGTCAATTACCGCTGGCCTGCGCAAAACGAGAAGTTGATGAATAAAGCCCTTGCTGTTTATGCCAATAAAGACTCAGCCATTTTGTCTGTTGATGAACAACGTAAGTCTAATCAAAAGGATGGTATTATTGCTAAACCATTTGAAGATGTATTTAATGAAGTGAAAGAAGTAGTTGGGAAATTAAGCCGCTTGACCACTGAATTTCAACAGTTGCCACCTTCTGAAAAACAAAAGGACCATATGCTTGAACTGCTCCGTGAATATAACAGAGGAATGGCAAAATTAAAGCAATATGATCCCGATGAAGTTGAGGGTGAAAACGTCGGATTTAACTATGACAATCCAGATGAGTTAGTAGAAAGACTGGGGATGACTTCAGATCAAGAAGTTATGTTGACAACAGTCTTAACCAATGAACTCAAGTCACATATTGTCAAAGAGAAGAAAATCCCTCTTTATCAAATCGAACTGCGGATGACCCACGTGAAGGATGTTAAAGTAGATTATGATTATCTTACGGAGCTGGTAGAACAATTATTGAACCAAGTTCACGAAGGCAAAAAGGAAAAAGCTAAAGAGACCCAAGAGAAAATCAACCAATTTGCCAATGGGCTGGATGACCGCAACTATGCCACTAAGATTATCAATGCGGCGGTGGCCATCATCAAAGGGTACTTCCCGCCTGCAGGTTCCGACTTCAAGTATCCTGCGCGACTAAGTGACAGTGAACAAATCATCCAGCAGGCGAACAACGTTAGCCTGGATCGCATGTTTCTTGACTTCCGGGTGAAGTGGGGAATCACGGATATTATCACCAGTGCGGGGATGCGTGAGTTGTTCAGCCGTCATCGCTATGGCTTGCAGGATTTGGATGATACCGGGCAAATCCGCGACATCATCTCTCAAGCAAGTTCCGACTATAAGACACTTGCCCATGCTAAAGAAATACAGGCATTACCTAAAATGAAATATCGGAACGGTTTGCGTGAAGCAATTTACCAATTAGCGGATGAATTGGCGGAAAGTTAAACCGGTCGAAGGAATTGCAGGGGAGGGCCTAATGAAATATCTTTGAGACTGGTGAGCTCGATGAAAAAGTGGTTAGTGCAGAAATTGCACATACCACTCAACATGGCGCAATGGAAGGGAAAACCCAAATGAAATTGGTAAAATATTATAAATTGTATGGGATTATCTCAATTATCCCAGAGTGCAGCTACGAAAAAGGCGATTGACGAATATAAAGAATTTAACAAGCATCAAAAAATAGTTTCTGATTTCGATAGGGAAGTTAAGAAACTACAGGGAGAGCAGAAATGAGCGAAAACAAGGGAAATGTGCCCAAGATAAGGTTTCCGGAATTTACTGATGCTTGGGAACAGCGGAAATTGGGAGAACTATATACGGAGCGGAAGGAGCCAGGATACGATTCGTTACAGATCCTTTCTGTTTCCATCCATCATGGTATTTCAAACCAAGAACTAGACAGTAATACGTTAGGTAAAAAAGTACGCAGGAGTGAAGATAAGTCTCTATATAAACATGTAAATTTCGGTGATCTTGTTCTAAACATGATGCGTGCGTGGCAAGGGGCAATTGGAGTAGTGAAGTCAGAAGGGATGGTAAGTCCTGCATATATTACAGCTATTCCCAGTGCAGAGCTTTATCCTCTGTTTATGGATTATTACTTACGCCGAGATGAAGCGATTATTCAGATGAACAATCTCTCCTATGGAGTTACCGATTTCAGAAAGAGACTATATTGGGACTCATTTATTATTATTTTGTGCTCTATACCTTCTGTGCCCGAGCAGGAGAGGATTACGGCCTTCTTTACCCAACTTGACAACTACATTATCCTTCATCAGCGCAAATTAAATAATGTGAAGAAATTGAAGGCTGGGCTGCTTCAGAAAATGTTCCCAAAAGATGGCGAAGCTTTTCCTGAAGTTCGTTTCCCGGGATTTACTGACGATTGGGAACAGCGAGAGTTTGGGGAATTGGCAAAAATCAGGCGCGGTTTGACGTACAGTCCAGCAAATGTTCGAAAGGAAGGCGTAAGAGTTTTACGCTCATCCAATATTGACGAGGACACCTTCGTTTTGAAAGAAGATGACGTTTTCGTTGAGCCGCAAGCGATAAATATAGATTTTGTGAAAGAAAACGACATCCTGATAACCTCTGCAAATGGTTCAAGCAGACTTGTTGGCAAACACGCTTTAATCAAAAAAAACTGCAACAGAGCCGTTCACGGCGGCTTCATGCTCTTGGCGACAGCGGATGAGCCAGAGTTCATCAATGCTCTTATGAGTTCACCGTGGTATGACAGATTCATTGGCGTTTATGTTGCGGGTGGAAATGGCGCGATAGGCAATTTGAACAAAAATGATTTGGAAACGCAAAGTGTATATGTGCCGGAAGCATCAGAGCAAAGGAAGGTCGGCGCATTCTTTGCAGACCTCGACCACCTCATCACTCTTCACCAGCGTAAACTGAAACACTTGCAAGAACAGAAGAAAGCATTACTGCAACAAATGTTTGTCTAGGAGGAAAATAACAACATGAGTAACTTACAAACCATTACAGCAAAGCTGTGGGCGATGGCCAACGAGCTGCGTGGCAACATGGACGCCTCAGAATACAAGAATTACATTTTAGCCTTTATGTTTTATCGGTATCTGTCCGAACATCAGGAACAGTATTTAATTGAAAATAATGTTCTTGATGTGGCCGAGGGTGAAACGATCAATAAAGCTTATTTAGAACAAGCTAACGACGACGATCTGAATGACTACTTAGAAGATATTTCTTCAAGTTTGGGCTATGCCATTGCCCCCCTTGATACTTGGGAATCTCTAGTTCAGAAAATTGATAACAGCATGGTGATTCCAAGTGATTATCAAACGATTTTTGATAACTTTAATAAGAACGCCGAATTAAACAAAGAAGCCGTACAAGATTTCCGGGGTGTGTTTAACGACATCAACCTGGGCGACTCACGCCTTGGTTCCTCGACCAATGAACGGGCGAAATCACTGAACCGTATTGTCAAGCTGGTTAATGGTATTGATTACAAAGGTGAAGATGGTAAAGATATTCTTGGTGTAATCTATGAATATCTAATCGGTCAGTTTGCCGCCAGTGCAGGCAAAAAAGGTGGGGAGTTCTACACACCTCATGAAGTTTCTAAGATCTTGGCCAAAGTCGTAACAGATGGGTTAGAAGAATCGGATCATACGTTTTCTGTGTATGACCCGACTTGTGGATCTGGGTCATTGCTGTTGACCGTTCAAGATGAGTTGCCTGGCGGCGATAAGCCAGGGGCGATTAAATTCTTTGGTCAAGAAAAGAATACGACAACCTACAACTTAGCTCGCATGAACCTAATGATGCATGGTGTTTCATTTAACAACATGACTCTATCTAATGCTGACACCCTTGAAAGGGATTGGCCCGACGGACCGGATGCCAAAGGAATTGACCACCCGCGCTCTTTTGATGCCGTGGTTGCCAATCCTCCTTATTCTGCTCATTGGGACAATAGCGAAACAAAACTAAAAGATCCGCGTTTTGGCGAATATGGTAAGCTCGCTCCTAGAACTAAGGCAGATTATGCATTTATTTTACACAGTTTGTATCACCTGAATGATAGGGGAACAATGGCCATTGTCTTGCCCCACGGTGTCTTGTTCCGTGGTGCGGCAGAAGGAGCGATTCGTCAAACCATCATTGAGAAAAACTACCTGGATACAGTGATAGGGTTACCTGCCAACTTGTTTTACGGTGTAGGAATTCCAACGACGATTTTAGTATTCAAAAAAAATCGTAAAACAAAAGATATCTTCTTTATCGATGCAAGCAACGAATTTGAAAAAGGTAAGAATCAAAATAAACTTACTCATGAAAACATCAATAAGATTATTGTAACTTACAAAAATCGTGTGGATGTTGATAAATACGCTCACGTGGCATCACTTGAAGAAATCAAAGAAAACGAGTTTAACTTAAATATTGCTCGCTATGTGGATACGTCTGAAGAAGAACAAGCCATTGATCTTGATGAGGTGAATAAGCAGCTAGAACAAGATAAACAAGAAATCGCGGAGCTGGAAGCTAAGATCAATGAGCAGTTGAGAATTTTGGGAATTAATGTGTAGGAATTGATGGGAAGGGTCAAGGATATTGTTTCTTGACTCTTTTTCATTGATAATCCGTTACTCATTAGACCTGCTCAACGCAAAGTGTTTGAAGGCTAAACTAATCACGGATAATCCCGTAACTGTTTCCAACAAGCACTTCTTTACCGTGTTGATTTTTGTAAAAGGATTTCATTGCAACTTCAGTGAAGCCTTCATTTTTGTCAGCTTTCGTGATAGTTAGTTCACATGTAATTGTGTCTCCTGAAAAGACAGAGCGAATAAACTCATTGACCAAGGGTGACTTTGATCTGGAGCGCTTGTCAAAGCGAGACTATCCTAATCATTCGGCTCTCATCGAAAACGGTGGGGGCCTTTTCTATGGAATTTCTGATCCAATCGAGTAGATAGTAGTATTAAGATTAGCTGGCTATCGCATAAGGAGATTGCAGCTTAAATATGGGACATCTATAAATAAACACAGCTAGAACACGTCAAGGGGTTCTATCATAAGTCCCCTGATCGTCTGAGCACCGATTGTGATTCCGGCAATATTTATAGTATATGGCCGCATAACTTTGCTCTCGCTAACGCTACTTCGCTTCAAATTCGATCCGCAGGCTGGGATCTGTTTCCTTCTCGTCAATAATAGCATTATATTTTCTAATAATCTCTGCAAGTTTTGCGTTTCGTGCTGTACCGTCAAACAGGCTGTGCTCGCTAATATTAGTAGAAAGAAATTGCTGGATGTCCCATACTTCAATTCGTCCGCTTAAATCAGCGTCCGCTGCAAGGTCAAGTGCCGTACGAACACGGTTAAAGATAGCAATGATTACCGGAAGGCAACCGGCGTGGATATTCATTTTGCAACCAATTCATTGGAATTTTTAACGATTTGAAGTCAAAAGAGCTTTCACTTAGATAATAAGGGTATTATTCCCAATATACATTGAAACAAGAACAAATGTTTGGTATTATGTGTATAATATTTAGTTAACCTATCGAATTCGATAGGCTTAAATGTTGCTTGCGGCGAGGGTCAGAATGGATAAAGAAACTGCAATTAGAAGCTGTGATAAATTGTCAAGGCTTGCAAAGGAGGGATTTTATGACCTTCAAAGAATTATTGGAAACTGTTATATTTGATGATATCTGGAAGGAACTGAACAACGTCACAAAGAATTTGAAAATGGTACGACAAAGTATGTTCCTTGGGAAGAAGTGTGCAAGGAGCTTGGCTATGTGGATAACCGAACAGAGAAAGAAAAAGAGTTTGAGCATAGTCAATTAGAACGGATAAATGCTGAAAATAAAATGGTTTATGAGGAAATGTTATCAGATAACCTCTTGTTGCAACAAGAACTAAGTTACCGAACAGGCGGAAGGGTTCTTCCTTTTGTTCAAAAGGAGCAATAAGACTGTCTTATGATTTGTCCAGTCGCCTGTTCAGCAAGGCTTTAAGGTATGAGATTTTCCTACGTGAGGAAACTAAAAATGTTAAAGCAAAAAAGGGTTATTGCTGAGCGATAGAGAAATTCACCAAGATATAGCAAGCATGAAAAAAGAGCATTCGTATGTCCGCATGAAGTATTATAATTAACTAAATGCCAATCTCGTCTGGATTGTCGCTGTTAAACTAACCGTCTCCTACAAACCCCACAGTAAGGAAATTAGCGCATACACGGCGCACCGTGCTTTCTACAATAAACAGGCTGAGAAAGTCATTGCTTTTTGTAAAGAACGCAATATTCAGTTCCATATTAAGGATGGAACTATCAGAAAGTTGAAAGAAACAACGTGAAGTAATGGCAAAGAAAACCTGACTATCTACTTAATGAAATCAAATAATATCCTGGTCAAGAAAAGGTGTGTTAAATATGGCAAGAGCAGATCTGCTCTATGAATTAATCAAATATGGTCTTAGCAACGACAACTTGAATTTTCGAAAAGTAGCGGAGACTATTTGTGCGGAAGAACGCGCAAAGCAACATGGAGTGTT
>JARLHW010000239.1 GCA_031292075.1 Desulfosporosinus sp. | reverse complement strand
TAACTCAATTGATGATCGCCAAAGTTGATTAAAAGGCCTCGTTTTAACCCTGTGGCTTTCAGATCATTTATAATTTGTGCCTCTTCATTGACTCCCATCTTCGAAACGGACTTTAGCTCAACAAGAACCTCGTTATAACAAATATAGTCCGCTCTGTATGGACAATTCAGTTCTTTGCTTTTGTAATTTATTCCAATCGAAACTTCTTTTTGAAACGGAATCCCTTTTTCAGCCAACTTAATTGCTAATGCCGCCTGATAAACCGCTTCGAGAAACCCTGATCCAAGTGTCCGGTGTACCTCCATTGCTGCACCAATAATGGCATAGGTCTGTGAATCCCGTTCCACATTCTCCATCCCCTTTATCCTTTGTCTGTGTGTTTCTACTAATCGTTCTTAATCTGTGTAATCTGTGGTTCCCCGTTCAGAATTCCCCAAGGCGTATTTACAGTGTTTTTCCTTGTAGGTATAAAAAATGCGGGATTTTAGGCTTTAAATGCGGAGGGGCGGAAGCAAGAGAACCGTCCCCTCCGCTTCGGTCTATCCCTCAGCAGCAACTTAAGAAACCGCAAGGCACATCTTTTGGAAAGATACGCCTTACGGTTTCTTAGAGACTAATTGCTAAACCGATACTTATTCTTGTCATTAGTCCCACTTTCAAGTCGCTAACTTCTAGTAAATGGGAGTACCAAGCTGAACGAGTACGCTAAAATTCAAACTTCCCGCAATTATCCTGCAAACGTTTTAAAGCTTCTCTAAGCCGTTCCGTGTTAATCGTTAGCGAAATACGGAAGTAACCTTCGCCGTATTCCCCATAGCCGTTGCCAGGGGTAACCACCACGCCAGCCTTATCTAAAATCAATTCACAGAAAGAAGTTGAAGTAAATCCTTTAGGTACTTTGGGCCATACGTAGATTGTGGCCTTGGGCCTTTCCACGCTCCACCCTAAGGCTGTTAGTCCTTCAATCACGATATCTTGCCGCTCCTGATAAATCTTGCGGATTTCTTGGATAATGTCCTGATTTCCCAAGAGCCCTTCAATAGAAGCCTCTTGGATGGCCTGAAAGACTCCTGAGTCAATGTTCGATTTAATACGACCTAAGGCTTCGATAACCCTAGCATTTCCTGCCGCCCAACCAATTCTCCAACCCGTCATATTATAGGTTTTAGACATTGAATGGAACTCAATTCCCACATCCTTGGCCCCAGGTACTTCTAAAAAGCTCAATGGCTTATAGCCATTAAAAGCAATTTCCGAGTAAGGCCCATCATGGCAAACAATGATGTCATATTTCTTAGCAAAGGCGATGACTTTTAAATAGAAGGTTTCATCCGCAATCGCCCCAGTAGGGTTATTCGGATAATTTAAAAACATAAGTTTAGCCTTCTGCGCCACCTCTGCCGGAATTGCCTCTAAATCAGGCAAGAAACCGTTTTCTTCCTTGAGGGGCATGATATAAGGAACCCCTCCGGCTAGTAAGGTTCCCACGCCATAGACCGGATAACCTGGATCCGGAATTAGGGCCACATCTCCGGGATTGATATAGCAAAAAGCAATGTGAGCAATCCCTTCTTTGGAGCCAATAAGAGTGACCACCTCTTTTTTAGGATCAAGTACAATATTCGAACGCCGTTTATACCACTCCGCCACTGCTGAACGAAACTCCAACATTCCGACATAAGAAGGATAGCGATGATTTTCTGGGTTGCGCGCGCCCTCGATCAACTTGTCAATGATATGATCTGGGGTCGGGAGATCGGGGTCCCCAATCCCCAAACTAATAACATCCACGCCCTTAGCCTTGGCGTCGGCAATCTTTTCATCAATTCGGGCAAATAAATACGGGGGCAACGTTTGTATTCGTAGTGCTTCTTCCATAATACGAAAATCCTCCTTCGTAACTTCTGTAAATTTATAGGATATTTTAAATCGGCGTTTCCAACCATTCGCCTTTAAAAACATAAGTTGCTGGGCCCGTCATATAGACGTGATTATCGGGTCCCCATTCAATAAATAAGTCTCCCCCCGCTAGATGAACAGTTACAGCCCGTTCGGTTTTGTTGTTGAGCACAGCTGCTACTACAGAAGCACAAGCACCCGTACCGCAAGCAAGCGTCGGTCCGGCACCTCGTTCCCAAACTTTCATTGTTATCTCCTGGGGTGAATTAATCTGAATAAACTCGACATTGGTTTTACGGGGAAACAACCGATGTTTCTCAAGCGCTGGGCCAAGACGCTCAAAATCCAGAGTGGCATAATCCTCCACAAAAATAATGCAGTGCGGATTCCCCATGGAAACAGCTGTATATAGGAACGTTTCTTCTGACATTTCAAGAACCTGCCCCACCACCGGTTCTCCTTGACCCAAAACCGGAATCAGGTCTGCCCGCAAAATGGGCTCACCCATATCTACTCGTGCCCCTTGAACCTGACCATCTAAGATATTAAGTCCTACGGTCATGACTCCGGCAAGAGTTTCCACTCGCATAGGGTTATGTAGAACAATCCCTCGATCGTAAACATAACGTGCAAAACAACGGATGCCATTCCCACACATTTCTGGTTCAGATCCGTCGGAATTAAGGATACGCATCCGGACATCGGCAATTTTCGAAGGCAGAATTATGACTAATCCGTCCCCTCCTATCCCGAATTGCCGGTGGCAGAGCTGCTTAGCTAACTTCGGGTAATCAACAGCCGCCGCAACAGAAAAATGGTCCAGGAAAACGAAATCATTCCCCAGACCATGCATTTTAACGAATTCCATCCGTTCCTCCTCTCAAATCGATGTTCGAAGTTCGAGGTTCGTGGTTCGAATATTAAACTTCGAATATCGCACGCACAGCCCTTAGATAAGTTCACGTTATACTTATGATAAAATCTTAGATCATTAGTAATGTTTAAATTATTCTACGCTTATCTCTTTAAAAGAATACTATACGGGATACAGTGGGTCAACCATTTGAAGCAAGTATACACGAGGAGGAGAAGAGTTATACATTATACATAGGGGCACGTGCATCGTGCCCCACCCGTCGACCACCCTTTGTCATCATGACGTTATTTCTTGACATTTATTCCACCAACAGGCATGATGTATTCTCCCCCAACCGATTTTCCTTGCCAACTGGTCTTTAGGAGTCTTGCCAAACCTATCAGAACAGACGGCCCTCCCGCTACGCACAGGATAAAAATCCATTGCCAACTGTGTAAGGGAGCGGTCTTAAAGATCGCTTGTAGGGGAGGGAGATAAATGACACTGAGCTGCATGATCGTCGAGATCAGCACTGCCCCAACAAGATAGGGGTTGGTAAAGAGGCCCACCTCAAAGATGCCTCTTTCTTCAGACCGACAATCGAAGACATGGAACAATTGAGAAAACACCAAAGTAGTAAAGGCCATCGTTCGGGCACCTAACATATTAACTCCTATAAAAAGCCCGGCAACAAATACAAAGAGCGTTCCTAATCCGATCATGGTTCCTCGTATCCCTATTTTACTAGCCAAGCCGCGTGCAAAAATACTTTCGCCTGGTGCTCTGGGGGGACGATTCATAATACCTGGTTCGGCTCCGTCCACCCCTAAAGCCATAGCCGGCAAACCGTCAGTAACAAGGTTAACCCAAAGAATTTGAATTGGAAGCAGCGGAAGTGGTAAGCCCACGAGTGTCGCTATAAACATTGTCAAGACTTCTCCTAAGTTACAGGAAAGTAAGTAACGGATGAACTTGCGAATGTTATCGTAAATTCCTCGTCCTTCTTCCACGGCGGCTACGATCGTCGCAAAATTATCATCACCCAAAACCATCGCTGAAGCTTCTTTGGTTACATCCGTTCCCGTTAAACCCATAGCTACTCCGATGTCTGCTTCCTTGACTGCAGGCGCATCGTTTACCCCATCCCCAGTCATGGCTACCACCTGTTCACGTTTTTTAAAGGCCCGCACAATTCTAAGTTTATCTTTCGGCGTCACGCGGGCATAGACGGAAACATCCATGACACGCTCGCTTAAATCTCGATCGGACATTCTCTCAAGGTCTTCTCCAGTGATAACTTCTCCACCTGTTCCGCGCAAAATCCCCAACTCATGGGCTACGGCTTCTGCAGTTAAGCGATGATCGCCCGTAATCATGACAGGTTTAATACCTGCCTGCCGACAAATTTTTATTGCTTTAACGGCACTGGTTCGAGGTGGATCAATCATTCCCAGCAATCCAACAAACGTCAACCCTTGTTCAAGATGCTCATCGAGCGGCTCAGAATCTGACAGTGGTTTCTCGGCAACTGCCAGGACCCGAAGAGCATGCCGTGCCATTTCATCATTAGCCCGCATAATGTTGCGTACGCGTTCATGGGACAGCTCCACGACCCCTTGCGCCGTTAGTTCCTGTCGACATAGGCGCAAAATCATGTCCGGGGCCCCTTTGACATAGGCCATTTTACCATGTTTGGTCTGATAGACAACACTCATTCGTTTGCGGTCGGAATCAAAGGGCAATTCTCCAATTCGCTCTTGTTTACGTTCCAAAACTTCACGCCAGATCCCCGCTTTAGCGGCGGCCACGAGAATGGCCCCCTCTGTAGGATCTCCCTCAATGCCCCACGGAGCGTCATTTCCCTTGGAACGAAAGAGGCCGGCAACTTGAACTCCTTTTTTAGTCAACATGGAATTGTTGCAAAGGGCTGCAATCTTTAACCCTTCTCGAAGAGGATCTCGATCTTTCTCCGGATCAGCACCCTGGAACTCCCCTTTAGGATCATACCCCTCTCCCGAAACTATAACTTTTCGTCCATCCGAATAGATCTGACGCACCGTCATTTCGTTCTGAGTCAGCGTCCCGGTCTTGTCTGAACAAATCACCGTCGCACACCCTAAGGTTTCAACGGCCGGAAGTTTCCTGATGATCGCCTGCCGCTTCACCATTCGCTGCACCCCCACCGCCAAAGCTACGGTGACAATCGCTGGTAAGCCTTCGGGAATAGCCGCCACAGCCAACGAAACTCCGGTAAAAAACATTTTGTAAAAGTCCTCTCCCCTTAAAACTCCAGTCAACACCACTGCGGCACAAACTAGAAAACTGATCAAGACCAGCCATTTACCTAGTTCCGCTAAGCGCTTTTGTAAAGGAGTTTCTTCGTCTTCCACACTTTGGATCATCCCGGCTATGATACCCATCTCCGTCTCCATCCCAGTCGCCACAACAACTCCAGCCCCCCGGCCATTGACCACAGAGGTCCCCATATACCCCATATTTTGGCGATCAGCCATGGGAGTGAGTTCTTCCCGTAGCGGCAAAATGCTTTTGCTCACAGGATGGGATTCCCCAGTAAGCGCCGACTCTTCCACTTGCATATTGACGGCTTGGATCCAGCGTACATCAGCCGGGATACGATCTCCCGCTTCAAGAAGTACAATATCCCCAGGTACAACGTCTGCAGCCGGAATCCGTTGTTCTATGCCTTCACGTAACACCCGCGCTTCAGGGGCGGTAAGAGACCGAAGGGATTCCATGGAACGCTCCGCCCGATACTCCTGAACAAAACCAAGGATAGCATTAATAATTAGAATCGCCAAGATCGTTACTGCATCTGCCAATTCGCCCAGAAGTCCGGATACAACGGTGGCCGCCAGTAAAACCAAAACCATAAAATCCTTAAACTGACCTAGAAACAGGAAAACAGGATGAACTCCCTTTTTTACCGCCAAGACGTTTTTCCCAACCTCAACTAAGCGCCGATGAACTTCTTTAACACTTAACCCCTTACCCGGATGAACATCCAAGGCCTTGGCCACGTCAAGCCAAGGCAATACATGCCATGCCTGTTGCCGCATGCCTTTTCTCCTCCCTTTCGTACCACGCGTTTTGTGCCTCGCACCTCGCGTATAGCTTTGTCCCTTTTGTAGTACATGCTTATTCCCAACTGCGGTGAAAAATGCCTCGCTAGAACAAGTGTGTTATACTAAAAAGTGGCGAATTCACTTCGCTCAATGATTCAGTTCAAGTTATGAAAGGAGTTCTCACATGGCCTTAGACGGTGTGACCCTCGCCTATCTTATTAAAGAACTTGCTCCACAACTTGTCGGAGCACGTATTGATAAAATTTATCAACCCGAAAAGGAGGAAATTCACCTCCTAGTACGGCAGCAGGGATCTCAGCGCCTTCTTCTCAGTACCAAGGCAACCTCCCCCCGCTTCCATCTTACCCAGGAAAATAAGAAAAACCCGTCCTCCCCACCTATGTTTTGTATGATTTTGCGCAAACATCTCGAAGGTGGCAAAATTATCAGCCTACACCAAAGTGAGCTGGAACGAGTTGTAACCTTTGACATCCAAAATTATAACGACCGCGGCGATCTAGTCACCCTCCAGTTACACTTAGAAATCATGGGCAAGCACAGTAATCTCATCCTCGTAGACCCTACTACGAACACAATTCTTGACGGTCTTAAACGTTATTCACACGCCTTGAGCCGTTTTCGCGAAGTATTACCTGGACGAATTTACCTCGCCCCTCCCACTCAAGGAAAACGACCTCCCCTCGAGGATGAAGAGCTTTGGCGACAGACTTTCTATGAAGAAGATTTAAATCGCTCCATAACCGATATCCTACTGGCTCGCTTTGCCGGGATCAGCCCCGAATTGGCCCGTGAAATTGTCCTTCAAGCCGGTTTGTCTACAGAAATCTGCCTCCATCAATGCGGAGAAATCGATCTTTCTCGGCTTTTCCAGTCCTATCGCCGGTTAAGCAATCCCGAAGGTATTCCTACCCTTCAACCATGTCTTTATTATAATTTGGCGAACCAATCCCCTCCAGTTGCGTTTACTTTTATCCCCTTTCAACAATACCAGGACCTAAGAATGGAAACTGTTCCAACATTGAATGAGGCAATTGCTGGCTTTTATCAGTCAAAATCCACCACCAACGCCCTAGAATCCAAGCGAGGTTCTCTACGAAAAATCGTTCAAGAACAACACTCCCATTTTAGTAAGAAACTAAAAATTTATAACGAGGCTGAGATGAGTGCTAAATCAGGTCTTGCTTATCAAAAGTGGGGAGAACTCCTTACCGCCAACCTCTATAATATTCTTCTTGGATCGACCGAAGTGACTGTGGAAGATTATTATGACCCCTCACTATCTTCCATAACTATTCCTCTCAATCCTCATCTCAGTGCCATTGACAACGCCCAGCGTTATTACAAGCGTTATAACAAAGCAAAGGCCACACTGCGGCAAACTGTGCCGCTCCAAGAAGCCGCACTTAATGAATTGAAATACCTAGATTCCTTACAGGTTAGTTTGGACCAGGCCTCCACTCTATCAGAGCTTGATGAAATCCATCTTGAACTAGTTACTCAAGGGTATGTAGCCGGAAAACATTTAAAAAAGGCTAACCTTCAACTAAAAAAAGGTCGCCCGAACGCCAAGTCTAAGTCAAAAACGAAAGTCCCTAAAGAGTCTATCCACCCACGGATTTATCGTTCGAGCCAAGGCCGTGTGATTTTTGTCGGAAAAAATAATGCTCAAAATGATTGGTTGTCTTTGCACAAAGGCAAACCCAACGACCTTTGGCTCCATGTCAAAGTAATTCCTGGTTCACACGTTTTGATTCCTCTAGAAGATGGGGAAGAATTCCCGGACGACAACACTCTTGAAGAAGCGGCAGCCTTGGCAATTTATTACAGTCAAGCTCGTGGTTCTTCTCAGGTCGCCGTGGATTACACCCATGTCAAACAGCTGAAGAAACCCAACGCGGCCAAACCCGGGATGGTGATCTATGAACAGAACTGGACCCTATATCTCACTCCTAAACCAGAAATTCTCGAACAATTGTTGGCCAGTGACGAGCTATTAAAGTAGTAAAAATACAAAGCTTAAGAAGAGCAGAAATTCGCAAGCGATTCTGCTCTTCTTACCGAAACAAACGCCGAACGCAGCTTAATTCCATTTAGGTTCAGTACCTCTCCCTGAAATCAAGAACGTCTATATTCTTCTGTTCTGCTCTCTAACAGTGCTTAAAGCCAAGGCTACCTCGGCCCCGAACAATACGATGATGCAGACAATATATACCCAAAATGTAAACAGCATAATGAAAGTCAGGCTTCCATAGATCATCTCGTACTGCCCCAAATGCAGGGAATACCAAACAAACACTTCCCGCGAGAGGTATATTCCAAGCGTCGAAATCAAGGCGCCCATCAAGAGATTGGAAGGCCTGATCGTCCCGGACGGTAAGAAACGATAACAAAAATAGCAAGTTAAAAATAACAGCAGCGGAAACGACATCCGCGAAACGTCATGAAAAAGTGCCAACCAGAAAGTTAAATCTCCCTGCAGGAAAATTCTCTGTACCAACGCCAGTGAAACCGTTGTTGCTAATGATGTTATAACTGTCAGAGACATTAGGATTCCAAGCATACCAAAACCCACCAAATATTGCTTGACAAATGAACGTCGATGAGGGATCTCCCATATCATGTCAAGAATTTGCTGAAATGAGACAAATCCACCCACAGTAGTCCAAAGCAAGCCCATCACACCAACTATCCTAACATGCTTTGAACCCAAGGCGACCAACCTTGATACGTTTCCAGCAATATATAATTTTGCATCCGGTAGGCTCGGGACATAGGATTGTAAAATATCTGACAAGAAATTTTGAATTGAGATATTCGGAATAAAAATTGAGGCGCCATATATTATTAGAAGGGCCAACGGAATCATCGCGGAAAGTCCGAAAAAGGCAATCACGGCAGCCAAGGCCACGATATTATGTTTAAGAATTGAGCTTACAAGACACCCAATATATTGTTTAATGAGTTTGATATACAAATTCATTTTGCAGCTCCCTTATCACTTTCATCCGATATAATAACGAGCTGATTAAATATTGTTAAAGTTCTAATATCAAAATAATCATTACAATTTAGTATCCCATTTTTTTTCCAACCAATTGCATTTTCTGTCTTACAAAACCTTCATAGGTCAGCCCAGCTTTTTGAATTACTCGACTCAAAGCTTCGTTCTCCAGAATACCATTACTGATTATTCCCTCAATCATTTCTTCTTCTACTGGCTCTTCAAAAAAATAGCCTTGAATATTATCACATTTTCCTTTAATCAGGTAATCAAATTGTTCTTTACTTTCAACCCCTCCTGCGAGCATTTCTATGTTGAGCTTATGCACCAGAGAAATGATCGATTCCGTCAAAGTGTCGTGAGGATTTGTTGGATCTATTTCATCAATAAATTCTTTATCTAACTTCACCATGTTGATAGGCATTTTTTTCAATTGCCCTAAGGCAAGATTTCCAGTCCCAAAATCCGCAAGAGTAATCCTGATCCCTTCAGCTTGCAAATCTTTTAAAACACCGACCACATTGTTAAAGTTGTCGATAAAACAACTCTCTGTCACTTCCAACTCAAGATTTGACGCTTCGATACCTGAATCAGCAATTGCATTAAGCACAAATTCCTTGAAACCTGGTTGCTTAAGTTGTATCGCCGAAATATTCACGGACATATTCAGGTTTAACCCATAACTTTTATTAATCTTATTGCATACTATACAGGCAGTATCGATAACCCATTTTCCTATAGGTACGATAAGTGCCGATTCCTCGGCAAAGGGAATAAACTCCTTGGGCATTATCAAGCCGGTTTCCGGATTATTCCAGCGGATCAATGCTTCAAATCCGCGGAGTCTTTTTGTTCTAGCTTCATATTGTGGTTGATAGTGTAACACAAATTCATTATTAATTATCGCATTCTTGAGGTTGGTCTCCAGCTTAACCTTCCGATCGAACCCTTCCTTCATGCTATTGTTGAAAAAGTTATAGCGATTTTTACCAAGTTCTTTGGCCCTATACATAGCTTGTTCAACATTAATCAAAATATCTTCGGCGTTAACACCATCGTCGGGAAATACAGATATTCCTATACTTGCGGTTACCTTGATTGAAATTCCATTTACAAGGCAATTCTCTCCCATAACTGTATTTATTCTATCGATTATGGGAAATAACTCGTTTATATGCCTAATATTTTGAAATAAGAGTAGAAACTTATCCTCACTTAATCGAGCTACTGTATCGTAATCTCTCATGCAAGTAACGAGTTTTCTGGCAACCTCTATTATAATTTTATTTCCGACCTTGTACCCCAAAGCAGTGTTAATCTTTTTGAAATCATCTAAGTCTACTAAAACTACTGCTGCCTTTAACCCGTTTCTTCTGAAAGTAGCAATAGATGTTTTTAACCTATCTAAAAATAAATTTTTGTTTGGTAAATTTGTTAAAGAATCTCGATATGCTAAGACCATCATTCTTTGCTCATCCTGTTTTGATGTAGTAATATCATGATTTATACCTAAAACCTCAATGATTGTTTTACGAACATCTAAGATTGGGGAAAGAATTACCTGATAGTGTCGCGCACTACCGTCTATCATCTTAAAACTATACTCCGCACAGCTAGTTTTTCCAGTTCTAAGGACTTCAAGTATAATTTTATCCCACCCAATTTGACTATTCTCGAAATACATAAATTGCGATAGTTCTTTCCCGATGATTTCTTGTTTATCTTTTTTAGCTATTTCACAGAATCTCTTGTTAACGGACGTGATAATGCCATCTAAACCGCAGCTATAAATAATATCGTTTGAATTCTCCACAAAGCCCATATATCTTTTGTAAATAAGTTCCATATATCCTTTATTGACACTGATTGCTTCAATCTTTTTCCTTAACTCTTTATCTAAAAGAGCATTCTTTTCATTGATATGTACAAGCAATTCATTATTTCTTATTAGCTCGAATTCTCTCTGTTTTAAGCTTGTGATATCGATCAGAGTTGATGTAAAATATCCTTTTTCAGTTGAACTGGCCTGAAAAAGAAACCACTGGTTAGATTTTTTTGAATAATATTCTTTAACGACAGGCTGATTTGACAGGACCATCTCACTGTATAACCCGATCCAATGAAACTCGTCTTTAATAATACCGGTCTCAATCTCCGCAATTCGCCTGCCAATAACATCCTGACGTTTTAATCCGATAACAAGTTCATACGCTGTATTGATTTCTACAAATTCATAATCGAGGGGCTTATTAGCCATATCATAAATAATTCTATGATAGGCACAAGCATAAAGCAGGTTATCCATATTAAAAGAGTTTAAATCTTTCGTATTGATAATCTTCACCCCCTGTAAATTCAGGAAATTTTTGATTCGTTCCGTTACTTCCAATAATTCAAATTCTTCATTTTTTTGTTAATACCTGCCACTTAATATTTTATTTTTAATTTTTTCTTACTTATTTTGTTGTAGATATATCTTTTTGCCGTGTTCTACAAGATCATGACACTATTTATCAGGTTGAGGGTAACAAAAAAGCACCGGTCGCTAAACCGCTACTTTAAATTACAATCTCAATCTCAAAGAATGTCTTTACAGGGCGAGCACTTGATCAGAATTGCGGAAAGACAGTTCCCCCTATAGCCCGAAATGCTCCATAATCATCGGAAAGACATCTATGATCCGGGGATGCTCCAACCTAATGGGCATTCCGGCTATGATCATAGGCACCGTTGAATCCTCTTCTTCGAGGGATCCGTGGCTCCCTCCGCCAGGGTGAATCGGCCCCCCGACAGCTAGATATTCATACCCCGATACTGCCGAAACAACCACCCGGCTTCTGCCCCGGGCCTCAAGGGCTGAAATCAAACGAGTCAGCGCATCAGGAAACCTTCCAAATTCAATTTTTTGATCACCCGTGAAGTGGGCATCGACCACGGATAAATTTCCTTCAAGAGACCAACTTTGGCCGTAAACGTCTTGATAAGGACCAAGGCGAGAAAAGAAAAGTTGTTTTTCCGTTCCACCCTGATGAACAGAATACCTATTGTCGGAGACTTTCCAGGCAACCTGAGCATTGCGAGAATCTCGGGTTAAAATGTCGACTACATCAGGTAAAATCTCACTTTCGCGTTGAAGAATGTAAATAAAGGCCATGCGTTCATTTGGACAAATGACAATTTCATGGTTGTCGTCGTCATTTGCCTCTTCTGTAGCTTTTAACCGTTTGAACCCCTTTAAGGCTTGATCTAAATCAATCAGATATTCCTTACCTAAACCGACCGTCGTTTGAGAGTGGTCTCCCGTGACAATAATCAAATTTTTCTCAAGTGCTTCTTCCCAAGAACCATATTCATTAAGAACTGCAGCCACTTGGGAGTCCGCTCGCTCAATCGAAGGGCCACTACGTAAGGGACCATGTAAATGGGAATATTTGTCATTGTCTGGGAAATAAACGACCATCAAATCAGGCTGATTCCTCTCACGGACAATCTGAGCAGCGATTTTTCCGGAAAAAGAGTCATTAAAACCAAAGCGATGAAACACTCCTCTGGGATAAGGGTTTATCCGATCGGAAAAAGGTGACTGAATGAGTTGGCCTAAGGTCAAGTGAGAGGGTCCTGAAACCACTGTTTGCTTAAACCGAAAGCAGGTTGCCATAGCAAGCAAAAGCGGAACCTTAGCACGATGAGGGTGTGTGCCTCGATGCATAAAAAAATTCACGTTTCCCGCACTATATCCCTTAGCTTCAAGTTCTTCATACAAGGTTGGTGTTTCGCTACAAAGGTGTTCTTCGTTAAGCTTAAATAGTAAGTTACGCAGAACCTTCTCGGTCCCAATTTTCAAGACACTATGTCTCGTTGCTCCGTAATCCACGATTTCTTTAACCTTCTCATTGTACCAGATAAATCCGGGGACCCCGTGCCGATCGGGCCACGTCCCAGTGATCATCGAACTCGTAGCTACTGGGGTCATTGTTGGAAAAGAAGAAACTACGCGGTCAATATAGGTTCCATGTTTAGCCAGGAACCGCAGAGCAGGGGCATTACCTTCCGAAAGGATTCTCCCCAAGACGACAGGATGAAGCGAGTCGATCACAAATAAGATTACCTTTTTCATGGTCAACCCCCTTCCCCTGATCTTACTCATAATAAATTATATCAAAATCATCTCCGTCTTGTCACGAATTGAAGAACTGCAAAATCTTTATCTGTGCCTGAATATATAACAAGGCTAAAAGCTTAACGCTTCCAGCCTTGTTTAATCGTCAGTTATTCAAAATTTCGCTTAAGATCTAGCGGGCAATTAGAACAGAACATTTTGCTCCATAGAGAACGCGCTGACTGACACTGCCTAGTATGGAACCAGCAATCGCCCCGTAACCATGGCTCCCCATAACAACTAAATCGATATTTTCTTTTTCAATTTCTTGTAAAATAATGTTTGCTGGTTTTCCCGGCAATATTTTCTGAATCAAGGTGACATCAGTAATATCGATTCCTTCAAGAGTGGCTTGTAACGCCAACTCCCCCCGTCGTTCAGTTTGTTTCTGCGCAATGACATCCTCTTCAATGAGACTGCCATCAAACATGAGCGGCTTGTACATGACGAATAGAAGCTCGACTTCCGAGTGAAATTTCCTAGCGAGGTCCAAAGCACTTTTCAACGCTTGCCGTGAATACTCTGAAGCATCTGTTGCCACCAATATTTTCTTCAAAATAAACCCTCCTCTTTAATCATTTCCCTATCGTGAAATCCTGATTAAAGAATACATTCCACACAAACAAATTATATCCTTCTTTTTATAATCATGAATATATATTTTTTTGATACTAGGTTTGGCAAGGTCTTCCAAGGCCTAACTACCTTTCCACCACCGGTGACTGCAGTGGGTATATTTAAGCTTTCCGACTCCCCGGTTTAATTGCGGGGATCCCTTGAGCACAAAGTGGGCATTCCTGAGCTTCATAAGCCTGAATGTTCAGCTGAATGAGAGAGGCCATCGGCAGTCCAAAATTCACAGTTCCCCCAGTGCGGTCGACAAGAATACCGACACCAATCGCGGTAGCCCCTAATTCTTGGACCACTGCTAAGACCTCGCGAACAGAACCACCCGTCGTGATCACATCCTCAACGACTAAAACGCGTTCTCCCGGGGAAAGTGTAAACCCTCTGCGTAAACGCATGATTCCGTTTTCCCGTTCGGTAAACAAGGCCCGTGCACCTAAAGCCTTGGCGACTTCATGTGCCACTAAAATACCTCCCATGGCCGGTCCGATGACAGTTTGAACCCCCTGATCGCGAAAGGCAATGGCCAGCCCCTCGGCTAGTATAGCTGCCCGCTCTGGGTATTGCAATACTTGAGCACACTGCATATATTGAGCACTATGTTTTCCTGAAGTTAAGAGAAAATGTCCGTCTAACAAGGCCTTGCTTTTTCTGAACAAGTCCAAATATTCATCGGGTGTAAGTTGGGTTTCGCCTATATCCAAACGTTGATCCATGCTTGTTTTTCTCTCCTTTTCCTGCTGTTTACCTACCGTACCCAAAGTCGTTCCAAAGCATAACGAGGCTCCTCGGCACGAGTAATCGGTCGTCCGACCACGAGATACGTACTACCGGCCTCCAACGCTTCATATGGGGTGAGAACTCGCATCTGATCATTCGCTTCGCTCCAGGCCGGACGAATCCCAGGTGTAACTATGAGAAATCCGGGAGATGTGTTCCTTCTTACATCTCTCGCCTCCAGAGCAGAAGCGACAACCCCATCTAATCCTGCTTTCTCTGCAAGTTTAGCAAGTTCTACCACATGCTCTGAGAGTTTCCGTTGAATTCCCAGCTCTTGTCTAAATTGATTTTCTGACATACTTGTTAAGACCGTGACTCCAATTACTTTGGGAACGCTTCCCAGCTTATTTCCTATTTCCCGCACAGCGTGGGCAGACCTTGCCATCATTTCATATCCGCCACTACAATGGACATTGATCATGTCAACGCCCGAATGAATAAAACCGCGAATCGCCCTTTCTACCGTTGTCGGAATGTCATGAAGCTTCAAGTCCAGAAAAATGGAAAATCCCAACGTTTTCAGTTCTTGGATTATCGCTGGACCCGCGTAGGCATACAGTTCCAGGCCCACTTTAAGCCAACACCCACTGCCTTGCAAGGCCTTAGCTAGGTTCAGTGCTTCCTCTCGCCCTTGCACATCAAGGGCCACCATGACGCGCTTATTATTTGCTGTCACATCCAAGCGGTTCTCCTCCGTTTCTGACTGTTTGAAACTTAAGTTCAAAATACTGCTTCTATAAGTGAGAGTTCCTAGTTCCAAATTAGCTGCTATCAACACTAAACCTTATGTGCCAGTCCTACCAATTCCCGTACCGAAGTAAATCCGTGGGCTGTACAGTAATTTTTAATTCCCTGGAGGATTTCGAGCGGAGCCTGGGGATTAACAAAATTCCCCGTGCCGATACTTACGGCCGTCGCCCCTGCCAAGAAAAATTCCACCGCATCTTGCCAAGTGGTGATCCCGCCCATTCCTATGATCGGCAAATCTATGACTTGCGCAACTTGCCAAACCATACGGACAGCAACCGGTCGAATAGCCGGTCCAGAAAGCCCTCCGAAGGTATTGGCGAGCACGGGACGCTGTTGATCAATATCAATACGCATTCCCAAAAGCGTATTGATGAGGGAGAGCGCATCCGCTCCTCCTCGTTGAACCGCTCTGGCCATCCCGACAATATCCGTGACGTTGGGTGAAAGCTTAGCGATGATCGGAAGATCCGTTTCTGCCTTAACCGCCGCGATCACCTCTTCAGCGCTCTGAGGATCCGTGCCAAAATGCATGCCGCCATGTTTGACGTTGGGGCATGAAATATTGACTTCCAGCGCGGCTAACCCTGAATCCCGTTGCAACGCCCTAGCCATCTTAACATAATCCTCCAGAGAAAACCCAGAAACATTGGCAATTACCGCAGTTGGCAATGTCCTTACTTTAGGGAGATAAGATTTTATGAATTCTTCCAGCCCGGGGTTTTCTAATCCGACCGCATTTAACAAGCCTGCTGGCGTTTCAGCTAACCGAGGAACTGCATTTCCCAGCCGTGGCTCAGGGGTAAGCCCCTTCAGGGTTATGCCTCCTAAAGCTTCTACCGGACAATAAGCTGCGTACTCTTCTCCAAATCCATAGGTTCCTGAACACGTCAGGACAGGATTTCTGAGCGATATTCCCGCTATGTTCGTTGTTAGATCAACAGGACACATCCCAGACAACCTCCTCGCCCCGAAAAACCGGTCCATCCTGACATACTTTTTTATGAATCAGAGTGCCTGCTTCGTCGATAAGCGTACATACACACCCTAAGCAGGCTCCCACTGCGCATCCCATACGTTCTTCCAGCGAAACCTCCACAGGGGCTTGAAACTCCATACAGAGTTTTGTCACGAACTGCATCATCCTCGCCGGACCGCAAGTGGCGACACTTATCTTTTCACCACCTAGTGGTGCTTCCTGTTTAGTTTGCCCAAATAACTGGAATAATCGCGCCTGAACCTGCTCGGTCACGAAACCCTTTTGCCCAAGACTTCCATCGAGGGTACTAAGGTAGAGCGGTATTCCCAAGGCTTGCCAGCGGGAAAGGCCGGCACTTTCCAGAAACTGCTGGTTTTCTCCTCCCCAAAACAAACGCACCGTTAGACCCTTTGAAAGTGCGCTTTGAGCCAACGCATAGAGAGGGAATACACCGATTCCTCCGGCAATCAGCCACAATTCCCTTTCTTCCGGCAGGGAAAATCCATGCCCCAAAGGCCCCATTATACTGAGCCTCTCGCCACACCTTGCTCGAGCTAAAATTTCAGTTCCCCTACCCGCAATCCGGTAGTGAAGGGTAATTTCGTCTTGATCGGGAGAAATCTCAGCTAAACTGATGGGCCGCCGCAACAAGGGGTCAAAGGACGAAATCGAGGAATCCTGAACTTGAACGGCTACGAACTGGCCGGCCTTAGCGGTTTGGGCAATCGGTCCTTTTAAGACCAAGCGCCTAAGCCCTTGCTCCTTATCGCCCATACATTCATGAACAACTACTAGTCCTTCAGTGAGCATCTCACCCGCCCCTTCCTAATAATAGTTTTAATGAAACAAGATAAAGTAATTACAACGGCAGGAGACCTGGTGAAATGCTTTCCAGCACTTGGAGCAACGCTGCAGCTGTATCGAGACTTGTGAAGCAAGGAATGCCATGTTCCACGGCCGCTCTGCGGATCGCAAACCCATCACTTTCCTGTACTCGGCCATGGGTGGTTGTATTGACGACATATTGGATTTTATGCTTGCGAATTCCGTCAATGATTTCATTGGAACCGTCATGCAACTTGGCGATCTGTTCCACTCTCAGTCCCTCGTTCTTTAAATAGCGCGTCGTTCCTTCTGTCGCCAAAATACGAAACCCCAGTTCAGCGAAACGTCGTGCGAGGGCTACCCCTTCTGCTTTATCACGATCTGCCAAGGTCACGAACACAGAACCATACGTTGTAAAGGACAGACCTGCTCCCAGCAAAGCTTTGTAAAGGGCTTTTTCGTACGTCCTATCCATCCCCATGACCTCTCCGGTGGATTTCATCTCCGGCCCTAAAGACGGTTCAACCCGTTGCAGCTTCGAAAAGGAGAACACCGGTGCTTTAACGGCCACTCGATCTCCCGTTGGCCAGAGACCCTGCGGAATCTTTATCTCTCCCCATTTTCTCCCTAAGATCACTTGCGTGGCCCAATCAATGATCGGAACCCCAGTGACTTTACTGAGAAAGGGAACCGTACGACTTGACCGAGGGTTAACTTCTAAGACAAAAAGTTCTTTCTGATAAATAACATATTGAATGTTCAATAAACCTTTAATCTGCAAAGATCGAGCTAATGATTCCGTCAAGGCTATAATGCGCTCTTGCATATTTAAATCCAAGGTTTGAGGTGGATAGACTGCGATGGAATCTCCGGAATGAACGCCGGCCCGTTCCAAATGTTCCATAATCCCAGGGATAAAAACGTTCTCTCCGTCCGAGATCGCATCGACCTCCACCTCTGTCCCGAGCAGATATTGATCCATCCAGATCTCTTGATCCGAGGAGGCAGACAAGGCGCGCTTGACAACAGCTTCTAATTCCTTCTCTTCATAGACAATATCCATAGCCCTTCCACCCAACACATATGAGGGACGAACCACCAAGGGAAAGCCAATCTCTAGAGCCACACGTTGCACTTGCTCCATGCTTGTAGCCCCGCCTCCGCGCGGCCGTTTTGCCCCGAGTTCTTGAAGAACACGGTCAAAGGTTCCCCGCTCCTCTGCTCTGTCAATGTCTGCAACCGTCGTGCCCAAGATCTTGTATCCACGCCTCGCTAGGCCACTAGCCAAACCAATGGCCGTCTGTCCACCGAACTGAACCACTACCCCGTCGGGCTGTTCTTTGTCCAGAATTGCCGAAACATCCTCCAAGGTCAAAGGTTCGAAATAAAGCCGATCAGCCGTGTCAAAGTCCGTCGAGACCGTCTCAGGGTTATTATTTATTATAATACTTTCAAACCCGGCTTTACGCAGTGCCAGGACCGCGTGCACGGAACAATAGTCAAATTCAATCCCCTGCCCAATCCGAATCGGACCGGATCCTAAGACGACCACTTTGGGTCGCAGATGCACTTCCCCTTCATCTTCAACATCATAACTGGAATAGAAGTAGGGGGTTGTAGCCTCAAATTCTCCGGCGCAGGTATCGACCATTTTGAAAACAGGTCGCAGACCATGCTCAATCCTAAAACGATAAACCTCATCTTCTGTGCTTTTCCAAAGGGCCGCTATTTCCAGATCCGCAAACCCTAGACGCTTGACACGAAGTAACGTCTTCTTATCCCAAGGTGTTTGTTCCAATAAAACGGTGGTCTCCACTAAACGGTGCAGGAAATTCAGGAAAAACCGATTCCAACCTGTCTCTTCAACCAGCCAATCGACTGTCCAGCCGCGCCTCAAAGCTTCTGCAAAAACAAATAACTGGCGATCGTCTGGTTGTAGACAAGCAGTTTTAAGTGAAGCGTCGTCCAGTCCTTCGAGCTCTGCTAAGCGGAGCCCGTACACTTTTATATCTAACGAACGGATGGCTTTGAGCAAGGCGGTTTCCAAATTACGACCGATACCCATCACTTCTCCGGTTGCTTTCATCTGGGTTCCCAAGTGCCGATCTGCCTCCGTAAATTTATCAAAAGGCCAGCGCGGAATTTTAACAACAACATAGTCTAAGGCCGGCTCAAAACAAGCCGAGGTTTTCCCTGTCACTGTATTTTCAATTTCGGTCAGCGCATAACCCAGGGCGATTTTGGCAGCGACTTTGGCGATCGGATAGCCTGTGGCCTTAGAGGCGAGGGCGCTGGAACGGCTTAAACGGGGATTGACCTCGATCACTACGTATTCATTACGTGAGGGGTGAAGAGCAAACTGGACATTACATCCCCCTTCAATTCCCAAGCCATTCACAATCCGCCGAGAAGCACTGCGTAAGGTTTGAACCTCACGATCGGTCAAGGTCTGACAGGGCGCTACGACAATACTATCTCCTGTATGCACTCCAACTGGGTCCATGTTTTCCATATGGCAAATCGTGATGCAGTTTCCAACTCCATCGCGTAAGACTTCAAACTCAACTTCCTTCCAGCCAGACACACTTCGCTCCACCAGAATCTGGTCAATGAGACTGGCCTGCAAACCACTTTCGGCAATTTGCTCCAGTTCCTCAGCGTTTTGCACAATCCCCCCCCCGGTTCCTCCCAAGGTAAAGGCCGGACGCACGATGAGTGGGTATCCAGTTTCATCGGCAAATGCGAGCGCATCTTCAACACAAGATACAATTTTACTTTCCGGAATCGGTTCACCGAGCTCCTGCATCAAAGCCCGAAAGCTTTCCCGATCTTCCGCTTGATCGATACTTTTCAACGAGGTTCCCATCAGAGTAACCTCGCAGCGATCTAATACCCCCCGTTTAGCAAGCTGATAGGCCAAGTTCAGGCCGGTTTGCCCCCCCATAGTGGGGATTAAGCCATCCGGCCTCTCCCGTTCAATAATTCGCTCCACAGATTCAACCGTCAAGGGTTCAATATAGACCCGGTCCGCAGTTTCTCGGTCTGTCATAATGGTTGCTGGGTTGGAATTCACCAGAATGACTTCTACTCCTTCTTCGCGCAGCGCACGACACGCCTGCGTGCCAGCGTAGTCAAACTCAGCGGCCTGCCCAATGACAATGGGGCCTGATCCGATCACCAGCACCTTTTTCCACTCTTGCTTGGGCATGGTTACACTCTCCCTTTTCTCGATAAACTTTTCTCGACGGTTTCCTTAAACCGATCAAAGATTTCAGCGTTTTCTTCTGGCCCCGGTGCGCCTTCCGGATGAAATTGTACGGATAGGATCGGATAGGTCATATGCTCCATACCCTCTACCGTTCCATCATTGAGATTCCGCAGGGTTACTTCAAACCCAGAACCCTTTAAAGAAGCTTCCTGCACAGCGTAGCCATGGTTTTGGGATGTCATGGTCGCTTTCCCCGAACGTATATCAATGACCGGATGATTGCCACCGCGATGACCAAAGGGAAGTTTATAAGTTTCTCCACCTGCGGCCAAAGCTAAAAGTTGATGCCCGAGACAAATGCCTAACACGGGTAGTTTGTCATACAAACTACGGACGGTAGCCACACATTCCGGTAACTCTTCCGGATCCCCCGGACCATTGCTTAAAACGATTCCACTGGGATGATGCCTTAGAATTTCTTCAGGAGTTGATCCGGCCGGGAACACCATGATCCTAAACCCTCTTTGCTGAAGATGGCGAATAATGTTTCTCTTGGCTCCAAAGTCAATGACAGCAAGCAGAGGACCGGATCCTGGAATTTCGTAGGCTTCCTTGACCGTTGACCGATAAACCCAATGTTCGCTTTTTACAACTGATCCGATGTCTCCTTGGAAATTCGCCCAGAACTCCAGTCCGACCTCACGAGTCTGAACCAGTACGCCAGGTAAGGTGCCAAATTGGCGCAGGTACCTGGTCAACGCCCGCGTATCAACTCCCTTTAACCCCTGAACACCGTACTGCTGGCAATAATCCTCCAAAGACCCTTCACCATGCAGACTTCCTTCTCCCTGGGAAAGTTCCCGCACAATCAAGCCCTGCAGGCGAGTTTTATCCGCTTCATTTTCTTCATGGTGCCACCCATAATTTCCGATTTGAGGTTGAGTAAGGACGAGAATCTGCCCGGCATAGGACAAATCTGTGACCATTTCCTGATAGCCGCTCATAGACGTATTGAAAACCACTTCATGCGCTGCCACCGTGGGCAATTCTTTAAGCCAAGCCCCAAAGGCTTCCCCCTCAAAGGTAGTCCCATCTTTGAAAACAAGATATGCCACGTTTGCCACTTCCTTCTATACCGTAGTAAATTGCTAATATTAATCAATAATATGTTGAATGATAAGGGACTTCGAAGCCCATCAAAGCCTGGAAGTACTTAGTTAATCAACCACAGATTACACAGATTAACACAGATTTAAAAAATACATTTTTAGCTTTAAAATATAAATCGCTTGTAACCAATTGATATTCGCCAAAGCTATAAAAGGCCGATGTATCCTGTAGCTTTGAGATAATTGATAATTATCACTTCTTCAATGACTCCCATCTTCGCCATTTTTCTATACTTAATCCTTCTTAATCTGTGAAATCTGTGTTAATCTGTGGTTTCTCTT
>JARLHW010000238.1 GCA_031292075.1 Desulfosporosinus sp. | reverse complement strand
GAAAGTTTGAAAGTTCTTATTGTTGTATAGTTGGAGTTCGTTTAAGTCGCGCGCGCAGTGAAAAAAAAAGCAAGTCCATTTTTCACAAGGACTTCATTTTTTTAGGGGGCGACTGTGGTCGACTATTCTGATTACTTTGTCGAGGGAATGGGCCAGCAGTCTCGCGGTGATCTTCTGGTAGGCCGGGGGACTTACCCGCAGCGTTGGATCGGCCTCATTCGTGCGATTTCAAGAGATCACGAAAATCGCTAATTTTTATTTTAACGAAGTTTTGCAAACTTACGCTTTTTACACCAAACTCTCGGGTGAAGCAGAGGAGGATAGGGACAAGTCAACCTCCGAGTTTGATGCAATTTCAACGATATTTCGTTGAGTTATTCTGATTCAAATGCTGAAATCCCTATTATAAAGGCGATTTCTCTAAATACGCCAAACTTGCCACAGGAGAGATAGGAGCAAATCCTCTTAGATCTGGCTTGTCCCATGCAGGAACAAGCCAATCACCGCTTTATAGCCTCTTTGAATCATCCTCCAAATTGCTATCTTAATGTAAATTTTTATTCCTATCGTGTTAGCGCTCACGACCTTTGAAATTTCAGAATTCTTGCTATAGGCGAGTTATGGCCTCACCCTCCTCAGACTAGCTTATTCGACATCAGAACTCGGCAATAGCCACGAGGTGGTCTCATCGGATCATCCTCTCAATTGCTATCTTAATTGAAATTCTTAAAGGCTAAATCTCAGCGGCCATGGCCTTTGAAATTGCAGGACATTTGTTAGAGGCAAGTTATGCCTCTCAGCCCTCTCTTTTTCAACAGAGCCGCCAAGTCTTTGCCTCTACCATAATCCTCGAAGGCCGGCTATGTACAGCCTCTCCTCCCTATCTGACCCCCCATCTCATCTTCTTTAAGATAATAAATTTTATTCTAATTTCTTAGAATAAAAGATTGAAAGGGTTTGTAAGATTGCAAAAGGGGTGAATGAATGTAACAAATCTCCAGAACAAAGGCTGAATCTCAGCAGATCGTGGCACAAAGGCCACTCTCATACGTACAATACCTCGTTCTTTATTTAAGTCGTCTACAAAGGATTTGTCCCTCCCGATATTTGAACTTATGTTCAGCCTAGACTGCAGCAGCTTTTGTGCTGCTACAGTGCCACGGCAATTGTATGATCTTGGGCCGAAGCCTATACGTACTCATGATAACATCTGGGAAGGCTGCATATCGCCGCTTTCCAGCATGGATTCTGGCTTAGAGGCGTTCAGCCGTAATCCTACACATGGTAGCTT
>JARLHW010000237.1 GCA_031292075.1 Desulfosporosinus sp. | reverse complement strand
CGTGCAATGGTATCAGAACACACGCAGCCAGGACAGTATAATGAGCGTGTAGAATAAACGTTTCGTCAGAATGCAAAATTCTACACTAATAGGCATGCAATAATATATGTACATTATAATGGGGCGACCCGGGCGGGACAACGATATCGTAATATAATAGGATAAACATGGAAGCGGAAAAGCCCTCATGCGAGACCCACAAATATCCCATACAACTTATCTGCTTTACATGCAAGGTGAAGATGTGCTGCAAGTGCACAGGCCCGCACTTCAAAAATGGGTGTAAGGGCGCAGTAGTGGACCTCGCCTCCTATGCTGAGCAGAACCTCATGCCGCAGCTCAGCGAGACGCTTGAGAAGCTCAAGTCCGGCAGGCAGAAGGTCGAGGACGCAGCTCAGAAGTTCACGGGCGTGCTTCCTGAAATCAAGAAGAATCTTCACACTATAAAAGAGAAGGCCGAGAAGCTGCTGACGGAGATCGGTAAAGCCCTCGCAGCACTGGAAGAGTACGATTCGGACTCTGCGGGCTCTGCGTATATCAAGATGAAGGAAGAGCTTGAGCTGCAGCTTGATAGCCTGCGGTCTGCGATGAAAAATGACAATATGGGCCAAATAATGAAAGTGATCAGTGCCACTCAGAAAACCATGGGTGACTGTGAACTGCAGCTGTCCGGGGCTACAGTCGCAAGTGTGAACAAGGTTCTGCTGAATACAGAGGAATTTGAGACTATGAGCAAGCACTTGCAGGGGCTGGTGACGACGTGTCAGAATGTATTCAAGCGAAAGTTTTGGACTGAGGTAACAAGTAGATTTGTATATGGGGTTTGCAACCGGATTGGCTGTTATAACAAGTTGTGCAGATACAATATTGATACAAACAAGGTTGCTCCGTGTGTTGATGTACCACAATGTTGCTCTGTATTGCAAACTGGGAAGCGGATATTCATTTCTGGAGGATTTAATCCACTGGTGAACACCCTTTCGGAATTCTTGGACGAGACTCAGAGTTTAGTGGGCAAGAAACCTATGGAAAATGCAAAATATTACCACACCGCTATAGCATTTTCTATGACTCAATTTATGACAATTGGCGGACACGATGGGAAGGCCAGTTTAGCATGCTGCGAGGAGTATTCTATCCTTGATAATGCTTGGAAAGCGCTTCCGTCGTTGAATCAGGCTAGACAGTGTGCGGCCGCCGCGTTATCTTATGACGGTGCATATCTCTACGTTATTGGAGGAGCTGATAGCAAAAATGTTATAGAAAGAATGGACATGAAAGAGAAAAAAGTGTGGGATAAAGTCGTTTTATTTGATGAAGCTAAAGTATCGCTCTGTAGCTATTCAGCAGCATTTTCGATTTCTATAGACGAGATAATGATATTCGTTGGAAATAATACGACTGATTGTGGGACCTACAATACGAAGACTGGTGCTGTAAAAAAACATTCTCAAAGTCTCAAGCCAGATTGGTATCATTGCAATAAAGTATGCATGATTAACTGGAATGCGTACATCATGGGATCATGTGGGCACTTGCATATATACAAAACTGCTGAGAAGAGGGTCGAAGAGATCGACTACTCTGCCGCCGCTTCTGCATAGATTCACTCTTCGTGGGGTTGACTGAAGTTCTATCTTCTAATCGCAAGCAATGCCTTCAGAATATATTCCTGAGCATTTAATATGGGGTTTGAGAAGCAATAGCATGCCTGGGTTCGCGTATCACGCATGGGGTTTTGGGGTTTTGGGGTTTTGGGGTTTTGGGGTTTTGGGGTTTTGGGG
>JARLHW010000236.1 GCA_031292075.1 Desulfosporosinus sp. | reverse complement strand
CTACCTGGTCTTGAAAGAAACCGGTGCCAAACTGTCATTGCCAGAATTGCAGTCTGTTTTTGAACGGAAATTTTATAACAGTCTGGAGCTAGTTGATGTTCCAATTCTCTACAAGAAGGAAATGTCTGACAATTCGTCTGCTATAAAATTGGGAAAAAATATGCTTGGAATTTTTCATGAGGAAGTGGATCTGGATGGGGCCATACAATTGAAGCTGTCGAATTGCCACTCTCCGCACAACTATACGACCAAAACAGCCAGCCGCTGGATATACAGTTGATCGGTGTAATCGATTTGCTCCTGCGGGATGGTAAGGGAAATCTCGTGGTCGTCGATCATAAGACCAGCAAGTTGGCCAAGTCGCAATCAGCAGTGGATAGTGATTTGCAGACGACGGCATACAGCTATCTCTTGGCCGCCAACCGATTTGTGTTCCCTCTTGCAGAAGTACAGGCCCGTTTCGACGTGTTGAGGAAGCTGAAGACTCCCAAATTTGAACAGTATTACACTCGCAGAGGCCCTGATTCTCGAAAGCGTTTTGCTCATTTAACCGCTACCGTGCTTTCCGGCATCGAGAATCGTGTTTTCCTTCCATGTAAAGGTTGGCTTTGCGCTGACTGTGAGTACGGGGAGGCTTGTCAAAACTGGTAGAAGATTCACCTCATAAAAATTAACGAAGCCGTTGTGTCCATTTGGTTGGGATGCAGCGGCTTTTTCTATTTAAGGAGAAAAAATATGGACTGGAAATTTATCGACCCATCGGGAATCGACCCTGAACTCTTCGATTTGACCAAGGTCTCTGCCTGCAAGGTAAAAAAGTACAACGGCAATGAGGACGAGAACCATATCAGAACGGAAGGCTGGACCTTATGTGCTGACGTGGTGGAAAAATGTCCGGTCACAGGGGTTCAATTGCCGGAAAGTACCTTGTACCTCTTTGCCGCCAAAGGAATAAAGTAAAAATCCAAAATTATCGGTTAATCGAAGCCCTTTTCTCCACATTGGAGGATGGGGCTTTTGTATTGTCAAAATCACATCGCAAGGAGATTGCCATGAGTTCAAGTTTATTGGGTAACAACCGAGTTTCAGAAGCAGAAGTCATCAGTGTTCCGGATGTTCCATTTACCCGAACATTTCATCCTGTTCCTCATCGAGATGTAATCCAGGCAGTCCGGGAAGGTATTCAGGCTGTTGGTCTCAATATCGTGAAGGCAGAGTATGTACTAGCGGCTGAAGGCAACAAGATGTTTGGTGTCTATGATTTGAGCCAGAAAAATAGCGAATTGTGCTGGTCCATAGGAATCCGGAATTCCATGAATAAGAGTATGTCGTTGGGTATCACCGCCGGAACCCGTGTGTTCGTCTGTGAAAACCTCTGCTTCTCCGGAGAGTTCCTCGCATTCCGCCGTCATACTTCCGGGTTGGACGTCGATGAGCTGGCTTTCCTGGCCTATCGATCCATGAAGGCCATGATACCAAAGTTGCATGCATTCCAGGCATGGCATACGGGATTGAGAAAATATCCATTGTCCGAGACGGATCTGAAAATTCTCCTGGTGGAGATTATGACGAACAACGTCATTTCTCCTTCAAAATTTCATGAATTCCAAGGCCTCTATGCAAATGTGTATGGCGATAGCTTGTGGGGTTTTCACGAAACGGTAACTGATATCTTGAAGGATAATAGCCTTATGACCTTGCCGAAGAAAAACAAGGTGCTGAATCAGACAATTAACACCTATATTTCATCGCTGAATTCTTCGAATGACCGTCTGTCACTGGGCGATTTTTACGAGCAGCGTTCTCTGCTTCGCCTCTAATTTTCCCGTATATCAAATCAATACAGGCCTTCTGGTTTCGTGCCAGTTGGCCTGTATTATTTTAGGAGACTTATACCATGACAAAAAGTCAAAAGGAAAAATATGGCCAGCCTGAATTGCTGAAGGATATTCTTCAGCGAGAGTTGCGGGGCAAGAAGTTCATTCTCGATTGTGGCCACCATGTCACGTTCAATGAGGTCCTCGGCAATAACGTCACCATATATAACGGCAAGGAACTGCGAATTATTTGTGCCCAATGTGGATATTAGGATTTTGAACAATGGCATATAATGTGATACAATAACCCAACAATCTGGAGGACTGGACGATGTCAATATTCGACGATGGCATGACCGCAGAAGATTTGGCGATGATTTTGAGCCTTGCCGATCAAATGGCAGAAGAGGAACGTGACCGGCTTGAATCATCACAGGAGAATGAGCCTCTAGTTCCAGATGATGATGCTCCCGAATGGTTTGAAAGGGATTGAAAAGGTTGAAATCTTTATAAACGGAATAATAGGTCAGGCTTCTTCTACTGCTCCTGGTCAAAACTCGGAGCCATTCTATTTTAGTGACACCATTAAATCGGGTGACAGGAACAAAAACAGATCGACTGGTTCAGGGCTCTACCTATTCGAGGTAGGGTCCTGAATTTTTTTCTTATTGATGAGGAGATCTGCTATGGATTGGTGGTCCATGCATAGAGTTATAGTCATCAAGTCTGATTTCCGGCTGTCAGCCTCGATTTAAACGGGTGCAATATAGAATCAGAGGAAATCTCTGTTTCTACAGGTTGACAACCGCATTCCTTCTTTTAAGGGTGATTCTACAGCACAACCTATTCTTTAAATATGGTTAAAATTCATTATCTTCTTCATTAACTCCAGCATCTTCAATTTCATTCAGGAAGTCGATAATCTTTCTTTTATCAGTACCAATGGGAAATTTCTCTTTCAACGCATATAGGGCCTGATACTCATCAGGAGCTGTTGCATAATAAAATTCCATTACCAAATTTGAAAATGTTTCAAGATTTTCCTGATTCTCACATGCTGTCATATAGTGATTTATGACAATCTGCAAAATTCCTTTATATTCATGGGAGTAAGCTGAATCTGAAAGGAGTTCCGCCGATACTGGGAAGTGATGAAGACCGTATAAAATCATGAACAGGAGATTTTTATTTCCTGATTTGAAATACCTCCTAAATAAAGGAAAATTTGGATTTGAGCATCTTCTCTCTTCAAGGAAGATTTCAAATGTTTCATTTGATAGAGGAATTTCACCATCAAAAAATGAGACAAGGTACTCTTGGTTTTCGTTTAATGGCTTGGCTGCTACCTCTTCTTGTTCCTCCTGATCATTTTCATCGTCACGGTAAACGAAGCCGATCTCTTCAAGTTTTGAAAAATAATCTTTTGGATGCCTTTTGAAAAACTGGTTCACTTGATCTTGGATGGTTTTATCATCAAGGTCGTCATTTAAGGAATGATCTTTTGATTTGTGATGTTTTGCCATGAAGGCATTATACAGTGATGTTACTATTTGAGGCAAAGACTGGTTGCATTATAAACAGTTGATACTGTAGGATACATTGATATTTAAGTAAGTTACCTGAACGAAAAGACAAACATATACTTTGTGGTACTAAAATGGACTTCACGCCGATTGTAACAAGCTTTATAAGTACCTTTTGGTACTTCATTCCGATATTTGTAATTATCGCAATATTCAGAACTCCATGGTTCAAGGGATTCTATGGAGAAGGGATGGTTAATCTTGCTGCAAAATTATTCCTGAAAAAAGAAGATTATCACCTTGTCAAGGGTGTGACTCTTCCTACAGAAGATGGCACCACTCAGATTGATCATATCATTGTGTCAAGGTATGGAATTTTTGTAATAGAATCCAAAAATATGAAAGGATGGATTTTTGGTAATCCCAATCAGGCCATTTGGACACAGAAAATATTTAAACACACGAATAAATTTCAGAACCCTCTGCATCAGAATTACAAGCACGTAAAAACGCTAGAGTCGTGTTTGGGATTACCCGAAGAAAAGTTTTTCTCACTTATCGTATTTGTTGGCGACAGCACCTTCAAAACAAATATGCCCGATAACGTTACTTATGCCGGAGGATATATTCGGTTTATTAAATCTAAAAAAACAGTGGTTCTATCCGTTGCTGAAGTGGCAGATGTCATATCAAAAATTAAAGGTGGCCGGTTAGAGCCTTCATTCCAAACACACCGTTCTCATGTAAATCATGTCAAAGCAAATATTGCAGCAAAAAAGAACAGCTCTTCATGTCCAAAGTGTGGAAGTGATTTAGTGGTGAGGGTTTCAAAAAAAGGACCAAACGCAGGGAATAAATTCACTGGATGTTCGAATTTCCCTAAGTGTCGGTATGTGAAAAGTGGCACTTGAATGTTTGGATTGATATCATGACTATTGAAAATATGCGATTCACAGCAGGAAGGTCAACACTTGGGGATAGCGAGGAAATCTGATCTTCCAAGTGGCAACCCTAATGATAGTTTATTTCCAAAATTTTACCTGTTCCTGACCAGATGTTGCGGGATGCCACTTAAAAAACCCCATGTTGAGTGACTCACCCCCGCTTTTGGCGAACAGTATTAATATTAACTAACTAAAATTATATAATATTTTTATATTTAGTATGGCGGTCTTGATCTATTGATGTCCAGAAATCACCTTGCATCAGGAAAACAAATGTTCCCCTTTTTCGCACATTGCAGCCACCGCAATCTCTGAGGGAGAATACATGTAATAAAAGTCGATGGCAGGGCGCCCTTTCGACTTGGACCGGGCGATAACTGCCAAAACGACCTCTTTAGTAGTGAATGATTACCCTGTCTTCTCCCGAAAAGCATCGATTGCGCGTCTCCTGATATCCGGAGGCACGCAATCGCAATCCGCAATTCTTTTGATAACGGCTATCGCCCTAACGTTCGGCCGACTGTCCCCGGAGACAACATGCAGGACTGCCTGTGCCGAGAGCCGAAGGTGGTCGGCACAGATAACGCGCAGGCGAGGATCCCTCGGCAATGCATCCAGGTCGCTGAGGATGTCGAAACATTGGGTGAGACGATGCAGGGCCCTGGCATCCTTCACAAGTCCCAGGCAATGAATCGCAAGTCCGTAAACCCCGAGGTTGGTGCATTCGAAACCGAATGACTCAAGTATCGCATCTGTGATTTCCGGGTCTTTCGCATCAAGTACGGCATCCGTAAGTTGGCCGATTATTCTGGCATTGGGGCGTTCCGAAAATTCCCTGAACATTTTTCTGACCCGTTCGGCTTTGCAGATTTCCGGATTTTTCATGTGCCGAAGACAGTCAACCTTGTCGACGCAGATTAAGAAATCATTCTTTGGCGCCAGACAATCTGAGCACAAATCACGTTCACAATATCTGCATTTTCCCGCGACCTTGTGTAGGGGGTGGCGGACGCAGGTTGTTACGGAAATCGGCAGGGCGCTGGCCTGTCGTCTTTTGCGATCTTTTCCGATGATACCTAAAAGCGAAAATATTGCCTCGATAATGGACATGCGCGATGAATTCGTTGACGACCTCACCGGCAAACGTCATGAGGCCGTCTGGAAAAATTTTGATGCTCTTCTAGGCAGACAAGATCTGTGACAGCGCTATCCCTGAGCCAAGTCTTTCGAAAGAAGCTCTCTGTAAAGGCCGGCCTGGGTCTCACTCGCCGTTTGATCCAGGAGAGGCCGAAGGTTCACCAATCGGTCGTCGCCATCGCTTCCTAGTATCTTTGACGCAGTTTTTGAAAGCGCCTTTGCTGCTGTGCTTAGTTCGATTTTGTCGAAACCGCCGACGACTGTGGCATTTGGACTGCGGCTCCTCGACTTCTGGCCGGATGTCACCTGTCCGTTTTTTGTCGGCATCAAAGCAGGCGATTGACCGATTCCCTTAATGTCGCTCATACGGTTTTGTTCCTGATAGCGGCATCTAGTCTTCTTGCCTACCGTTTTGCTCCAGTGGTGCCGGCAGGCTACTCATCCACTGTATATGAAAGACCAGGCATTTTCTTGGCTTCAAGCAGTTCCTGCAAGACCCTGCGGAGCGACCAAGAATCATGAAGCAGCGGCTACTGTTCTATCGGTTGCTCGTGGCCAGTGATTAAGAAAAAATATCCATAAATTTGTAAAGATATGTAAAGATCCCAAGATTATATGTGCTTGACCGGCCGGCGATCATACACTCTTTGCAGGTAAAGAGGGTGGCAGGAAAGGGTACGGACGGGCCGACCATTCTATGGGCCGGCAAGCGATGCCTGCGGAACCCGGTAGTAACATCTTGTGTGCCTCCGGTGCCATAAAAAACGGAAGTTGTTTTGGATGGAAATGCAGCTATGCTTTCATAGGCCGGCCCTACTAGAAAACTTTCCATCCCTATTGCGGAATTCCAAAGCGGTGTATCTATATAACGACCGTTATCAGTATTATAATATCTCTTCTTGACAAATTAAAATTGTTATTTTAAATATGTTTATTAAATGCTCATTTTAATTCATTAGTGGGATGGATATGACAGCGAAACAACATGGGAAAACTTGGGAAAGACTCTTGGCTGCTGCAAGCGAAGTGTTTGTCGAAAAAGGCTACCGCGACACAACAGTTTCAGAGATATGTGCTAGGGCCGAAGCAAATATTTCAGCCGTAAATTACTATTTCGGAAGTAAAGAATCCATATATCGAGAGGCTTGGCGGCATTCGTTCAATAAAGCCATAAAAGCACATCCGCCGGATGGCGGCGTAAGCGAAACCGCACCGCCGGAAGAACGTCTGCGAGGCCACTTGAAGGCGCTTATGGCCAGGATTGCCGATGAAAACAACAAGGATTTCATGATCTGCCAAATGGAACTTACCAATCCGACAGGTCTGCTGGAAGAGATAATGAAGTCGGAACTGATTCCTCTTCGCGAAAAGACCATGGCTTTGGTACGGGAATTGCTCGGACCCGGCGTGTCGGAGAACCAGGTACAATTCAGTGAAATAGGCATTGTGAGCATGTGTATCAATCCGATGCTTATGAGAAGAATCAAACATGCTACCGATAGGGACGAAGGCCCTTTCTCTATTGAGGATCTTGAAGCGTATGCAAATCATGTAGCCCAATTTTCTTTGGCCGGGATCGCTGCCATTCGCGATAATCAATAGAAGCGGTTTGCGCATTGCGCAGGGACACGCCACCCCTTTGGGCGCTGCTGAAGGCTATTGCGGCCGGGTATGGCGAGAAAGGACAGCCCGTTTCCCGAGTCATTTTGACCGACCCGAACGCAAGCAGACAGAGGAAAGATTGACTATAGCGTATGCCGAGTTAGAAGTACGGGTTCAAGAGCGTACGGCACAATTTTAAGTTGCCAATGCAGCTTTGTCAGTCGAACTAGCGGAGCACAAACAAGTGGAAAAAGCCCTATCGGAAATTGAAAAGAAGTTCCGCATCCTGGCCGATTCCCCATTGATTGGGAATATTGGGAAAGAATAGCAAATTTAAGGATCCACATAACAGGAAATGATAATACATGTTTCAAATCGCATTAAAAATGCTCTTCGGCGACAGGGGCAAGTACATCGGTATCGTTACGGGTATCACCCTGGCATCGGTACTCATGATCCAGCAGCCGGGAATGCTGATATCTATCCTCACAATGACCTACAGCTTTATCACCGACGTGTCGTTGCCGGACATCTGGGTGATGGACCCCAAAGTCCAGCAAATCGACGATTCCAAACCGCTGCTCGACACCCAACTCTACCGGGTGAGAGGTGTGCGTGGTGTAGAATGGGCGGTCCCGCTGTATAAAGGGAGCCAAAAAGTGCGGCTCTCCAACGGCGAAACCGTTATGAGCAATCTGTTTGGTCTCGACGACGCAACCCTTATCGGCGGCCCTGCGGTCATGATCGAGGGCAGCTTGTCGGAGCTCCGTCTGCCTGACACGGTCATTGTTGACGAAGCAGGAGCCAATGGACGCTTGGCCAAACCCTCGGCAACCCCAGGCGGCCAATCCACACCGCTCAAAGTGGGCGACACTCTGGAACTCAACGAAAAGCGGGCGCTGGTTGTGGGCATTGCTCGGGCCGGTCAGACGTTCGGGTCCCAGCCCATTATTTACACAACCTACTCGCGTGCAAAAAACTACGCAAACAGTGAACGTAAAATGCTCAGCTATATTTTAGTTAAGGCGAAGTCGGACGAAACCCGAGAGACCGTTGCGCGACGCATCGCCCAAAAAACAAATCTTGCATCCTATACCGCCGATGAATTCAAAAAGAAGTCGCTTCACTACATGGTTTACAACACAACCATCATTCTGAACTTCGGCTTTGTAGTCTTGGTCGGCTTTATCGTCGGCGCGGCGGTGACGGGTCAGATTTTCTACAATTTTACCCTCGACAACCTGCGTTATTTTGCTGTCTTCAAGGCAATGGGGGCAACGGACCGAACCCTGCGGATGATGATTCTTTTCCAGGCGCTACTGGTGGGGTTCGTGGGTTTTGGCATCGGGGCCGGCGCCACAGCGGCATTTGCAGCGGCCACGAGTCACGGCAACGGACCGTCGCTTAACATCAGCTGGCAACTCCTTCTCGGAAGCGGTGGTGCGGTTTTATTCATCGTTTTGATTTCGGCTTTGGTTAGCATCCGCAAGGTGCTGAAACTTGAAGCGGCTGTTGTCTTTAAAGGATAGAAAATATGAACGACATGCATCCTTTGGAAGTCCTACAAGAATATAACGTACTCAATCCTGAAGCAACGAGCGCTCCGAAAGACGCCGCAGTGCGGTGTAACGGCATTACCAAGTCTTACGGGACGGGGGAAACGACGGTACAGGCGTTACGCGGTGTTGACCTTGAAGTACACCCAGGAGAACTCCTTATGCTTGTGGGTCCATCCGGATGCGGCAAAACCACCCTCATCTCAGTCATCGCCGGCATCCTCGATCAGGACGATGGTGAGTGCCTGCTTTTCGGACAAAACCTGTCGCAGCTTCCCAAACACGAAAGGGTGCAATATCGAGGTAAGCATATCGGCTTTGTTTTCCAGACGTTCAACCTTATTCCGTCGCTCACTGCGGCGGAGAATGCGGCTATTCCTCTCCTCATCAATGGTATGTCGATGGAGCGAGCCGTGGAGCAATCCGCCAAGCTCCTGACGAGCGTCGGGTTGGAGGGGCGGGAGCAGGCCCTGCCCTCGCAACTTTCTGGCGGTCAGCAGCAACGTGTGGCTGTCGCCAGGGCGCTGGTCCATTCTCCGAAACTGGTGGTCTGTGACGAACCCACAAGTGCGCTTGATCATGCCACTGGCCGGCGTGTCATGGAAGAGCTCAAAAAACTCGCCATTAACAAAGACCGAGCACTTGTCATCGTTACCCATGATGCGCGAATCTTTGAATTTGCTGACCGCATTGCTCATATGAACGACGGCCGTATTGAACAAATCGGACACAACAACTGATCACGCTAAGGAACAACAACCATGACTATCAAGAATAAGATTCTTCCCGCTGTTGCCATTGTGGGCCTCATCATCGCCATCGCGGTAGCCGCAAACTCGCAGAAAAAGATTCTACCAGCTGAGCCGGTGGCGCAACCCGCTCAAGCCCCGT
>JARLHW010000235.1 GCA_031292075.1 Desulfosporosinus sp. | reverse complement strand
TTTATTCTGTGTTAATCTGTGTAATCTGTGGTTGATTAACTGAGTACCTGAATAGTCACAAAAATAATGATTGTAATTCAATTTGTAGGTATAATTTTTATACCTACAAAAACACCAAAATGCCTGTAAAATCAGGGTTTATTAATGTAGGTATAATTTTTTACGGGAATCAAGGTTATAACTATGATTTTCTTGATCTTCCTTTACTTTAATACTGTTCCAAGACGCTAAAAATTAAGGGTATCAGTAATTTGTAAATTTTACTGATACCCTTAACTGGATAGTTTAGACTAGACTAAAACCAGCTTACAAGACAGAGAGATAAGATAGCATGGGATTCTTCAAGCTGATTTGGCCAATCAGATGCTTCTATTAAGCCATAAACATTTTGATATCGTCTTCAACGTTGGTGATACCGGCAATGCCAAAGTTATCAACTAAAACTTTAACCACATTTGGAGATAAGAATCCTGGAAGTGTCGGTCCTAAATGAATGTTTTTTACACCCAAGTAGAGCAGGGCCAGTAAGACGATGACAGCCTTTTGCTCGTACCAAGCGATGTTAAACGAGATTGGGAGTTGATTGATATCCTCTAAACCAAAAACTTCTTTGAGTTTCAAGGCGATTACTGCTAAAGAATAGGAGTCATTACATTGTCCGGCATCGAGAACTCTCGGAATACCGCCGATGTCCCCTAAGTTAAGTTTATTGTATCTATATTTTGCACATCCTGCCGTTAGAATCACAGTGTCCTTGGGCAGTGCTTCTGCGAAATTGGCGTAATAGTCACGGCTCTTCATACGACCGTCACACCCGGCCATGACAAAAAAGCGCTTAATGGCTCCGGTTTTCACAGCTTCTACAACTTTATCCGCGAGAGCCATAACTTGATTGTGGGCGAAGCCTCCGACGATCTCGCCAGTTTCAATTTCAGTCGGCGCTGGGCATTGCTTGGCATGTTCGATAAGTGCGGAGAAATCTTTAGGTTTGCCGTCTGCACGGTCAGCGATGCGCTTAAGCCCTTCGAAGCCAACAACTCCGGTGGTGTAGACGCGATCTTTGTAAGAATCTTTGGGCGGTATAAGGCAGTTGGTGGTCAAGAAAATCGGTCCATTAAAGGAATCAAATTCTTTGTCTTGTTTATGCCAAGCATTGCCGTAATTCCCAACGAAATTCTCATATTTCTTAAAAGCCGGGTAGTAGTGAGCTGGAAGCATTTCACCGTGTGTATAGACATCTACGCCGGAACCTTGTGTTTGAATGAGCAATTCTTCGAGGTCTTTCAGATCATGGCCGCTGATTAGAATAGCCGGGTTGTTTCTTACACCGATGTTTACTTTCGTGAGTTCTGGGTTGCCGTAGCAGGTGGTGTTAGCTTTATCCAGAAGTGCCATTACCTCAACACCGAATTTTCCCGCTTCTAAGATCAAAGCAACAAGGTCACTGGCGGCAAGCGCATCATCAAGTGTAGCTACTAAAGCTTTTTCAATGAATGCGAAGATGCCCGCCTCTTTGTACTCTAGAGTATAGGCATGCTCAGCGTAGGCAGCAATCCCTTTTAGTCCATAGGTGAGTGTTTGTCTTAAGGAACGGATATCTTCATTTTCCGTCGCTAGAACTCCCACAAGAGCCGCTTTGGCTTCGAACTCATCCGCAGGTACATTCCAAGTTGCTGCATCGTCTAAGTTTGCTTGAATCGTGCCTCCAGCATGAATAATATCTTGTTTGAGATCTTCGCGGATAGTGAGACCGTCTTGAATTCGTTCCACAAAACGGGCTCGATCAAAATTGGCATTGGTAATTGTCATAAAGAGACTTTCCATGATAAATTTATCAACAACCGGACTGGCAATCTTCATTTCACGCGCTTGAATCGCATAAACGGAAATCCCTTTGACGGTGTAGATCAGAAGGTCTTGCAATTTGGCAACATTTTCAGGTTTCCCACATACCCCTTTAATTGTGCATCCGGTCCCTTTGGCGGTTTCTTGACACTGATAACAAAACATACTCATTTTTATTTCCTCCTAAATTCTCATTAAGTTTTTATCTTTATTTCTACTAACTGAGTTCAGTTTACATTAAAGCTCAGTATAGAACTGTGACTGGTATCACAGTAAGTATTACTTCAAGAAATAAATATTTTTTTGATTCTCCTGCCACACAGATTAGCTCGGAAGATGATTTTGGCAATAACCGGAACAAATGTCAATAGGCTATAAATTAAGTCCCATAAAACGAGGCTAGGAGTCTTAAAACTTCTAGCCTTGTTTGTCTCTTCATTATTAACTTCCTGACCTTAATTTAACGCTTACTAAGATTTTGGGAAATTTCTCGTAACAAAGTATAGGAACGATCAATACTCGCTGTTTCATCGCTATTAATAAGGCAACAACGAGAGGGCGCTAACCAAGAACGGTCATATATTAATGCGTCATCGATTCCGTGCTGATTCAAGAACTTCCATAATTCGAGCAGTCGATTCGTAAGTGTTTGGGCAGTTTCTGTGCTCAATTCGCTGGTCAAGGTGGGGGTTATTCCCCAAGCAATTATTTTCCCGGCTCGCAGAAATTCTTTTACTTCATCAACATAGCGAACAAAAATGTGCCCCCAACTGAAGGCATCAACAGAGAGAATATCGACACCAGAGTTCAAAAGAAATCCCCAATCAGGATTACCGCATAAATGAACTCCCTTCGGGCCAGGCAGTTTCGAGATGAATGCCCTATATTCTACCTGTGCCAATTCAGAAGTATAGCCACTAAATGATTTGAAGATCATTTCTAACCCCGGTTCATCCATCCAGACAAAAGGTTTAGGATGAACTTGTTTCAGCTGATCATATTGCCAAGATACCTTTTGAATCAGAAAATCGTAAAGAGTTTCGCGCACAAAGTCGTTGTAAATAATTGGTTTCAATTCTTCATCCGTTATTTTAAGTCCAAAACTGATTGGTCCGATAGTCTGTCCGTGAATCATTGGGTAAGAGGATAGATCCTGCGCCAAAAACGAATTAAATGCTGCAGAAGCTTCTGCTGATAAGGCAAAGTGGTCGGGAATACTACTTGCCTCAAGATATTCATCAAACTCTTGAGCGAAACGTTCGTGGGAAAACCGAAGAACAGCTTTTTCTTCATCAATAATTATCCCCGGAAAATGTTCCGAAAATTGAGCATACATATCTTCCCTAAATCGAAAATGAGGTAATTGAGGCCAAAAGGGAATATCTAAACTAAGAGCCAATTTCTGCGCCTCTGGTAAATTTATGTGTGGTAAAATTCCCATAGCCGTGGTTAAAGCTTTACCTGGTAACATCGTCGCAACCTCCTCTATGTTCTATGCAAAGTAGTCTTCCAATTTCTTATTTTTAATTATATCAAAGTTATATACTTTGCATTGTAACTCAAATCACACTCCATGGGTCTATATGTAGAACAATCCTTTGAGGATGCAACGGAGGTAGCTTGTATCTTAAATAAAATGAAAAAATGCAATTATTACTTAGCTCTGCTACAACTTGAAATTCTTTCTTAAGTCAAGTTTCCCTCTAGAGCCCATTGGCTTTGCTGCCATAATAACTCTTCGAGTTCGTCTTCAATATCCATAAATTGCACGAGCCACTTGACCCGCTGCTCCTTTTCTGATTTAAATTTCTCTAAAATTTTCCCACGCGCATCCAGCAGCGCTTGCCTGTGTTCTTCCATCATCTGATTCTTCTCTCGATATCTCACCGGTTACGCCTCCTTCATTATAGAATCACTGTAAGGGGTATAGCTCACTGTCCTTTTAAATACTTTTCCTCGAGAAATCATGCTCCGTTTCTAAAAATAAAAAAGGCCATGGAAAGATGACGCGACATTTGTCGAGTCAGGACCTCCATGGCCTTTATGTATATAATCATATCCATTCTAATCCTATATGTAAAGCCCTTCGTTAAATTTTCTGATTTTTCACATAGAATCTCAAATTTCTTTCCTTATTAAACCCACGAACGATAGTTACTCTAGATGAAAATATATAATTTACTAAATTTTCGATAACAAAATCTGTTGCAATTATTCAGCATGATGAATAATATAAATAAGATCCACATTTTTCCACTTATAACGAAGAGAGAGGAAGTCATTTATTTCATAGCATCTCGTTTAGGATTTTGTTTATTATGTTGAGTGAATAGAAAAATATACCACCCCACAGAGCTGACGATTTCTGATATAATAGAGAACAAATGGTAGCAATTACATGGAATTGACGTAGTTAAGTAAAAGTTGATAAATATTATTTTTTCTCTGACTAAAGTTGGTCTGGGAATTACTTAAAGTAATATTTTGCAACTCTATGTCGTTGAGCTGAGCTTCTTGAAAAAATATTTCGATATAAACTTACAAGGAGTTAAGTTAATCTATTCCAGTAAAAACTACAAATAAGAACTACTGAGTATGCCCTCGGCTCTGCTGGGGGCTTAAAATTTGCAAAGAAGTTCTCCTTCATTGCCCCTTTACTATAAGTTCGCGCAATAATTGACATGCTTTTCCTTTGTGGAATTTACCTCCCACGATTCGCCTAATACGTTTTCAACAAATATTTTGGCAATATCGCGATCAAACTGAGTTCCGGCATTTTTTATAATCTCTGCTATTGCTACTTCTTTTGACATAGCTTTCCTATAAGGCAGGTCTTGTGTCATGGCATCATATGCATCGACTACCAAAAGAATTCGCGATAGCAAAGGAATATTTTCTCCGATTAGACCTTGCGGATAACCGCCACCATCCCAACGTTCGTGATGACTAAGAATAAAATCCGCTATAGGTGTAAAATCTGGTGACGCCTGAGCAATCCTGTAGCCTACTACAGGATGTTTTTTTATTTCAGACCATTCCCTTTCCGTCAGTTTGCCGGGCTTAGTTAAAATTCGAGCGTCAATACTCATTTTTCCAATATCGTGCAGTTTGGCTAAAAGTTCAAGTTCATTAAACTGTTTATCTGTCAAACACAACGCTTGTCCAATCGACTTCGAGAAATCTATCAGCCTTTTCACGTGTTTTTCAGTTTCGTAACTTTTTTCAAACATTGTTGACTGTATAGAAGAAATTATGGAACTATGCATGCTTTTATGCTCTAAAAGCTTGCGCTCATACATAGAATCTTCCGCATCTTTCATTGTATTTTCGATAGACTCACCAATAATAGTTTTCGTAGCATATCCTAAAGAGATGCTTGGATAATAATTTTTTTTACCCATTTCGTTGGCATTCTCTTCACACGTTTGATAAATTCGTTGACATATTGCCTGGGTAATTTCGCTACTTGTTTGAGGCAACAGAATACAGAATTCATCTCCACCGATTCTTGCTACAATATCTTCGTTCCGGCAGCACCTACTTAGTATTTTAGCTATATCAGAAATGAGCTTATCGCCTTCAGCATGGCCAAACATATCGTTTGTCAGCTTCAATCCGTTGATATCGCCTATGATAACTGAAAGTGGCAACTGGCGCTTGGTATCAAGTCGTTTTCTTTCCACCTCAAAGAAGGCTCGATTATAGAGACCGGTTAAAACATCGTGATAGCTTAAATAGTGGATATCTGCAACTACACCCTCGAGATGATCTCTAGACATTTTTAATTCTTGTTCCATTAGAATTCTCTCATGCACATCATTCAGTGTGCCAGACGTTCCAATAATATTATTGTTTTCATCCAAAGTTAATCTTGCAAATACCTCAATCCACCTGAATCCCCCATCTTTGATATGATATCTGATGGTATGTTTACAATACTCTTTTTTCCGTTGAACTAATGGAGTAAACAATTGTTGGTTTACAGTTCTATCTTCAGGATGAACATAGTTCAAAAACAGATTCCCTAGGCTTTCTTCCACAGAAAAACCAGTTATCTCTTCCCAAGGTCTATTTAAATAAGTCCATAACCCACCAGCATCTGTTTGAAAGATTACTTCATTAATGTTATTCAGAATTGACTCGTATTTTTTTAAACTTTTGGTAATTTTAATATTTTTGGCTTCTAATTCTTGAACTTTACCTCTCAAGATAACTATGTCGTCTTCAATTTTCATACTCCACCCCTAATAATTAACTGAAGATTCGTTTCCCTTTCAAACCCTATTGTATATACTTCACCCGCGCAGAGAATTACCACTGGAGGCAGGTATCGCCTGCCAAATCAGATGGGTAATGTCAGAGGCAAGTTTCAGTACCGTATTAAGACGGGTGCACTGCAGAATCTGAAGCTCTAAAAAGCCTCCCATATTAACAATTCCCATGATCGATATATTCCCTACAGGAGGTAAATCCTTATGTACACCTGCACCAGATCTCAAAGGAAAATTTGCTAACGTGATTGTTCCAATATCCTCATGTCGCCCTAAACTGGCATCAATTGCAAGGACTAGATCTGGATCATGATTGGTTGATACCTTTTGGAGTTCTTGAATTAGGTTTAGCGCGTGCAGCGGTTCATCTATCGTCCCCAAAACAGAATAGCCCAAACGCTTCAAATTTGTTCCAACTAGGGGGCCCAAACAATCACCTGTTGCTCGGTCTGTTCCGATACAGATGAAGAGAACTTTTTTCATGTACGTTAGTTCTTTTAAATTAGAGACGAAGGATTGTCTCTCCCTGAAATTATAAGTAAATGAATTAATGGAAGCTAGGATGCGCCTTGAATTCTCTATAATAGATCTCACCCCCATCAAAGGTGTGCCATGTTCACCATTCGCTGCCACAACTGTTGGTGACAGAGGATCCGTGCGGCTCATTGCTTTACGAATAAAGATTTTTTTTACTTAATAACCGTACTCATTATACTGTAGCAGATCGCCTATGTTCAACCAATTATTTCCATTAAGAATTTCTGTTATTCGTTGCCGTTCAACATTGTCCATTGCACGAACACTAATCTTATGCTCGTTCGTCATTATACGCCCCACTACAGTATCGAATTAGCCAAAACTACAAAGGTAGAACAGAGTGAAATCGAATAGTTTGAGAATCACCTAATTTCGGAGAGGTCCTGTGCACAAAAAAAATCCCTGAACGTCTCTTCCAGGGATTTCTTGTATTCAAGTTTAATTCCACCTATATTGACTATTACCATCTGCCCATTCTGTTAAGAAATTGAGATTTGCAATGCTAACTTACTCAAACCTTAAGGCATCAATGGGATCCATTGCAGCAGCTTTTCGCGCTGGAAAGACTCCAAAGATGATCCCAATTGCCGCAGAGAAGCCAAAGGCAACCAAAACGGAAGTCATCGAAATACTGGTGCTCATCTTCAACGCTGTCCCTGCCAGGCTTGATCCTCCATACCCAAGGGCAATGCCAATCCCTCCCCCCAAAACACTGAGCACGACCGCCTCGATCAGAAACTGCAACAGAATGTCCATGCTTTGAGCCCCGATTGCTTTACGAATCCCGATCTCCCGTGTTCGTTCGGTCACAGAAACGAGCATGATATTCATGATTCCGATTCCTCCCACCAATAAGGAAATGCCTGCAATTCCTCCCAAGAGCATCGTCAAAGTCTGAGTTACGCCTGTCATAGTTGCTAACATATCGGCCTGATTCTGTACTGTGAAGTCATCGGCTTTGTCCGTTTGGATCTTGTGAGCTTGTTCCAAAGCCGCTGTAATTTCATCTTGTGCTGTTTGCATAACATCCGCCGAAGCAGCCGATACTAGGATATTCCGCAACGTTTTTTTCCCGATCAAGCGCTCCTGAACGGTTGAAATCGGTGCGGTAATCATATCGTCGCTACTTTGAAATCCGGTTGACCCCGTGGCAGTTGTCACCCCAATGACCTGAAAAGGTACATTGCTAATTTTAATAATTTTTCCAATGACGGTAGCACTCGTGTCTCCCAAAAGGTTGGTAACAACTGTCGGGCCGAGGACAGCAACTCTTGCGCTGCTATCCACGTCCTCTTGCGTAATATAACGTCCACTAGCAAGCGTCACATTTTTAATTATTTGATAATCCGATGTGGTTCCAGTTATACTTGTGGAAGTATTTCCTGAACCGATGACCACTTGTGCATTGGTACTCGAAATTGGGGCCACTGATTTCACAGCTGATCCAGCCGCTTGAATCTTGGCAACATCGGTCATAGTCAGGGTTGTTAAGCTACCTGCTCCCCCTTTAACCCCTCCAGAATTTGACTGTCCTGAGCTAATCGTAAGCAGGTTCGAACCCAAGCTCTGAATCTGGGAAGTGATCGAAGTGGTTGCCCCATTTCCGATTCCGACCATGGCTATGACAGCCGCTACTCCAATAATCATCCCCAGCATGGTCAAAGCCGACCTGAGTTTATTCGCTCTCAAAGCCCGAAGAGAAACTCGGATACTTTCAAAAAAGTTCACTTTGCTATTCCCTCCCCTAAGATTTGTGCTTGTGCCGTCCGTGGATTTTCTACTACTTCGTCCCCTTCAATACGGCCGTCCCGAAAGCGCACAATTCTTTGGGTAAATTCCGCAATATCCGGTTCGTGCGTCACGATAATAATCGTGTTTCCCGATGCATGCAAGCGTTGAAAGATTGCCATAACCTCTTCACTGGATCGGCTATCTAGGTTCCCAGTGGGCTCATCAGCCAGTATAATTGAAGGGTTTGTGACGAGCGCACGCGCGATAGCTACCCGCTGTTGCTGTCCGCCTGAGAGTTCTTTGGGACGGTGATGAATCCGCTCTCCGAGGCCGACAGATTCTAACGAACCAATGGCGCGCGCCCGTCTTTCTTTGCCTCCCATCCCTGCATAGAGCATAGGTAGTTCCACATTTTCTACTGCCGTCGTGCGAGCCAGAAGATTAAAACCTTGAAAAACGAAACCGATCTTGCGATTACGAATCACTGCCAACTCATTGCCATTAGCTTTCGCTACATCAGTTCCATCGAGAAAATACTCGCCTTCCGTTGGAGTGTCCAAACACCCTAGAATATTCATCATCGTCGACTTCCCTGAACCTGAAGGTCCCATAATAGAGATAAACTCACTAACTCCTACGTTAAGGTCCACCCCGTTTAATGCGGCAACTTGAATATCACCATTCGAATATATTTTTTTAATCCCTCTGAGATCTATCAAATAACACCCTCCCAGCGTATTCGTCCAAACAAGTTCAACTCAAACGTCCCTACCCTCTGCTCAGTTAGGAGGAGGACCACCATCAGGACCGCCGCTCAATATAGAACCGGTTGATTTGGTCGTTGAGGTTGTCTTCGATGTGCTAGTTCCAATAACGACTTCTTGCCCTTCTTTCAAACCACTTTTGATTTCCACATTCGTTCCATCATCCAAACCAGTTTCCACCGAAACATATTGGACATTCGCTGCGTTCTGCCCACTACTTGAGTTTGTTTTCGTAGCTGCTGCAGCTTGATCCACTGGGCTTGTACTCTTGGCACTTGTTGTTGTAGGCACTATAACTTCTTGCTTATCTCCTACAGTTTTGATCGCTCCACTGGGTACTGTCAAAACATCCTTTACTTCTTCTAAAACGATGCTAACATTGGCATTCATCCCTGCACGAAGTAAATCGGTGGCCTGGTCTACGGTCATCGTGACCGTATAGGTAGTGACATTTGAGACGATGGTCCCTTGGAGTGCAACTAAACCGACGGTCCCGCTGATATGTTGATTCGGGTTCGAGTCAAGGGTAATATCCACTTTCTGTCCTGATTTTACCTGAGTAATATCCGACTGGGCTATAGAGGCATCCACTTCAAGCTTTTCCCCCACTGGAGTTATCGTGATAATTGAAGTAGAATCCGACTGTTGCCCCAGCTGAAGAGGCGCTGTGACAATCACTGCGTCCACCGGGGCTATTATTTCAGCGTTCCCCAAATCCTTCTGCGCACTGGCAAGCTGAACCTGAGCCGTGTTAATATCGGCTTCAGCAGAGGCAATGTCTCCTGCTGTTGGACCTTGCTCTTGCAGAGCCAATTGAGCTTGAGCCGAGGTTAAGCTAGCCTGAGCAGATCGATTTTGCGCCTGAGCAGAAATTAACGCTTGTGCCGCTCCGCCATTTTGCGTATTCTGAGCAGTTGTTAGGGCCGCTAACGCCTGATTAAGAGCTGTGGACGATGCAGTACCACTCTGCTGTGCCTTAGCATAATCATTACTAGCCTGTTGAACAGCCTCTTTGGCAAGTGAAACCTGGTTCGCTAAATAATTTGGATCGGCATTCTGTTGTGCTGTGGTTAAACTCTGCTCTGCAGTGGCTACTTCCTGCTGCGCCTGAGCGACTGCCGACTGGGCCGCAGCGAGCGTTTGGGTATTAAATGATTCCTTAAGGGTTTGTAGTTTAGCTTGAGCCGTCGTTACAGCTGCCATTTGTTGTGTCACTGCCAGCTGGAGACTCGAATCATCAGTCTTAGCTAGCACTTGCCCGGCCTTCACAGTATCACCGGGCTTGACATTGAGTGCCACGATCTGTCCAGCTTGTTTAAAGGTTAAAGGAATCGAATGGGGAAAGCTAACCGTTCCAGTTGCGGTAATCACCTTGCTTACAGTCCCTATTTGTGCTTTCGCCGTGATGTTCGGGGTCACAACTGGTTTAGCGGTGAAATGATTATAGCCCCAGTAACCTCCTCCTAGAAGCAAAACTCCTATTATCCCGATTGTCACCCATTTTTTACCAAACCATTTTTTCTTCATACTTTTCTCCTTTTTCCTGACAGCTAAGTTTCATAGAATACACATCATGCAAATTATTGCTTCCTAAGATCAGCAATACATAACTATCTGAGACCTACACAATGGATGGCTGAACTTCTCGCTATTGATAATGGAATTATACTTAGCATACAACATCAAGTTGAATTACATCTGAATGAAAGCTGAGAGCCAGCTGAAATTACATCCATCATCTCCGCACTATGTTCAGTCTCAGCAATAAAGAATGCCCATGACATTAAAGTCATAGGCATTCTCAGCAACACTCTCTACGAAAGTGTTCCCGTCTTAGGACCAATTCCAGCTAAGTCTCCAAATCTCCTTCTACTGTGTTAACATTTCTCACCACTGTGCCTTAGCGGTATATTTTATTTATAGAAGGAAATTGTTGTTTTCAGTCTAAGGAACCTTGAATAGCGTCTTCTTGAGCCTGGGTAATTGTACCCGCTGTTACGAGACTATCCAACGAAATTTTGAAGTCATCGTTATGTCCTTGTGAACTATTGTTAGGGGTTAGCGCATCTTCCTGAGTTTGGGTAATGGTACCCTCTGTTACGAGAGCATCTAAAGCAGTTTTAATTCCGCCTGGTTCGTTTGTGGCTGTGGAAAGTGCAGCTGTAATAGCATCTTTTTGCTCTTGAGTGATGGTACCTGCTGTTACGAGACCATCCAACGCAGTTTTGAAGCCATCGTTATGTCCTCGTAAACTATCATTAGGCTTTTTGTTAAAGTCTCCCTTTGCGTTAGCTCCTCCTGCTTGTGTTTGCGAAAATATTGGAGCCGGTACTGAACTATTATTAGTTGTGTTTGCGAATACAACAGATGCTGATAGAAATGTTAGAATAGTTGTGGCGATCGCAATTGTTTTGGTTCTCATTTTTTTCATCGTTATTAACCTCTTTCCAAATTTTAGATTTGTGAAATGCATTTTTAAGGACAATTTCATTATGCAATAACAATCTGAAATCTGGCTGATGGTTAGCTGAAAGTTCGCTTAATGTTAGAGCCAATAAGTAAGATACAATGCCTAGGAGTGATGATCAAAGGACAACAATGGTTGTCCTTGAAAGCTCTCTTTAGGCCATAATAGTATAAAAATAAGCCCCATGGGCTTATTTTTATCAACCAGTTATTTTCCGGTCCACATGTCGGATACATACTTAACGAAATAATCATAAGGAAGATAAAAGTACCCTTTGTCTCCCCAGCCATCCCCCCACGAATTTCGACAAATCACTACGCCTTGTCCATCCGTCTTCAGATCGTCTTCATAACCTACAGCTAAGACAGCGTGTCCTCCTAGTAAATTCTCCCCTCTTATCGGCAGAGGAACAATACCCGTCTTTGCTACTTGATTAGATTCAAAGCTTTCATATACCTTTATACCGATAACTACTGGATATCCTTGAGCCAAAGCTGTCTTGAGCGTGGTTAAGTTTGTCACTCTATGATACTCGGTGATTCTATAGGGTGCAGCATCCCTTGTGGCTTGTGTCGTTGGTATTTGCGTAAACTTTGTAACGTCATAGGGCCAGTCAACTTCTGGGGCACATCCTATTTGTTGGAGGACTTTCATGCCGTCCCTGATCTCTGCCCCTGCATCATCATTAACAGTGCCTTCGATTTTACGTTCTTCCCAATACAACCATAAGCGGCTCAGAGGAGTGAGCTTTCCAACTTGGATTTCCCAATATTCACGCAGGCCGGAAGCGATGGCGTTGGCTGTACAGCTTCCCAGTTCACCTTGGTCAACGATTGGAGAACACCCAGTGCGCAGATCAACAGCTTTGGGTAGAATAGTTTTGGTTTTAAATTGGGTGGTTCTAAAAACTTTGTCACGCAGATCCTCAGTATCAGGTTTTAGTTTATAGACTCTTTTTATCATTGTTTTACCTCCAAAATTTTGGGCATTATACCTTAGTCCATTTTATGCATTGGATTAGACATGTGTTCGCAGCTTGTCCATTGATAGTTCTAGCTTGACAATTACCACATTTAAGTCCAGATAAAGGTCGAAGTAAATTGTGAAATTTTGTTCCTGCCATTTTTTGGAGTTTACAGTAAAAGACAATTAAAAGTGTTATAATATATCTAGAGGAGTAGCTAATTAGATTGAAAAGGAGCGATTTTTATGAGAATGCAAATAACTCTAGAAAATCATTCTAATTGGTACGGTGACGATATTAAAAATTGTTTCACAAATGATATTTGGATGTGCTTAGACGATGAAAGGTATAAGAAATCAGATTTAAAGGAAGCAGTACAGGATGCCATCGCAAATGAATATCCTTTTAAAACTCAATTAACCTTTAGAACTGTTGACGGAAGCAGTAAGTGCTGGTTTATTCTGGAAGAACGCAAGCGTCAAACTTTTTGTTGCTAATATATCTTTTCTAACTTTTAAAAAGCACCAGCATTATGTCAATAATGACGCTGGTGCTATTGTTACTAAACTCATAACACTCTAATGTTGTGTTGAGCGATTAGCGCAGTGAGCTGAACACTTGTTGACTCTTATCTGCCTCGATTACCGTGCCCATATTGGTTTCCGCCGTAATATCGATTACCGCCGTAATATCGATTACCGTCGTAATATTGATTATCGTCGTAAGATTGATTATCGTCGTAAGATTGATTATCGCCGTAAGATTGACTATCAACTGTAATAGTTTCGCCAGGATAGATTTGATGAGGATTTGAAATTTGAGGATTTAAAGCCACCAAATTACTAATCGTTGTCCCATAAGTCATAGCAATACTATGCAGAGTATCTCCTGGTTGTATTGTATATTGCATCACACAGCTCCCCCTTCAATTACCATATATAACCATATTCATATGTATGTCGGGACAAATTTCTCCTGTGCGCGTACTTATAAATCTTTTGCTAAACAAATTTTAGAATCTATAGAAAACGGGCATCCTTTTCTCAGTTCTAACCCGTCTTTATACTCGGGATCATTGCATCGGAGGAGCTAAATAAGGGCTTTTGGGAGTTGCTACTATCTTGCAACCAGTAACAACCAAATAAGGGACTCCCTCATCTGTTTCGTGGAAATTACGTACCGATTTGATTTTATCTGCTCCACCTATAATACGCTTTTGCAATAGCCCCTCCACTTCAACCCAAGTATCAGCTTTAAGATTTGGCGCATTGGTGCTTTCAACAATAATTCCTATTGGAGTAGCATCGACGATACAACATGTAATTACAAAACGAGAGATAACAAATTGATTCTTTGCTAATTTCGGGTCTTTATAAACAAAACCGCTTAACCTCCAGTGCTGGTTATATACCAGTTCAGGGTGGTCATCTAGGTTAAGGTATAATTGCATCAAATCTGTTTCTTTCGCAGTGGAATTAAGTGACTTGGGGGTTAAAGGTTTTACCGAGCTAAGCATATTTTTTGGAATGTGCAGAGCATAAAATGGAACCGTTCCGGCTGTATTAATGCTGTTGGAAAGAGCCGTTGAAGCAAGAACACGGGGCTGCATGCCAAATCCAAGCATAATTGGAATAACAAAAATTGCTATTTGCAACAAACCCTTAGTTTTATGAGAAGGATTATGATGATCTGAAACACAAGCATGGTCGTGGCCACAACAGCTGTGAGCTACACTGTGATTTGGATGCATCGGTATCAGCTTAGCTATAGCAATGATGATTAGAAGTATTGCAGAGAATTTTGATAACCAGATTACCTTTGGACTAATGTACAGTACAATCGTTCCTGTCTGGATTAAATGAACGATCATTAAAGAAAGACCGCTCAAAATTGAGCCCTGAACTAAAGCAAAACCACGTTGAATTCTCATAGCGACCTCCTCTGTCAGTACCTAGTTATGTGCTAAAAGATAGACTGCATTAAAACAAATGTTTCCATGGACCAAAATCAATACTCAAACTTAATACATAGGTCAAAACTAGTGAGGTAACCGCAAGAAATAAAAATAGAGATAGTCGGAAATTCTTTGCAAACAAAATAATATTGCGCAAATCTATGATCTGACCTATGACCATGAATGCCATTATAGAACCTAATGGAAACTGATTTGCTAGAACTCTAGCCACAAATGCATCTGCATCTGAACAAAGTGACATAGCTATCGCTAAAAACATCATTGCCCCAGCCGCCATGAAAGGATTACTGGTTGCGTGGATCAGAATTCCTTTAGGAACCCAAATCTGTATAGCAGCAGCAAGAAAGGCACTAATAATCAGGTAACGTCCCACATCAAAGAATTCGTCTCCAGCATGTATTAGCAATTGGTGTAGGGAACTTTTGGGGTCTTTATGTTCGTGCCGATGCCATTCCATATCTGAAAAAGCTTTATGACTGAATAAGGAACCTGCTAATAAAGCTGTAGTTGCTCCCACTATGAACGTGCTGAACACACGTAAGCCAACGAGATGCCAATTCCATTGAAAGGCCATGGCTGTGGCTAAAATAACGACTGGGTTAATAACCGGGGCAGTAAGCAAATACGCCAAGGCTGTTTGCATTGAAGCTCCTTTGCGAAACAAACCGCGAGCAACCGGTAATACTCCGCAATCACAGACTGGTATGAATAATCCCAAGAGTGAACCGACTATTACTCCCGCCACTGCATTTTTGGGAGTAAGTTTGGTAATCCAATCTTCCCGTACTAGATATCGAATTAGAGAAGATGCAAATACCCCTATGAGTATAAATGGCAGAGCTTGAATAATGACACTTAACGCTAACGTTGCAACATTGGCAGTCTGCTCCAAAACCTCTCTATTCTGAACTGCTTTAGTTCCGAGGATAATAAATAATGTGCTTCCGACAAGCAGTGGGTAAAACTTCATATTCGAGACTGGTCGCGAAGTGTAAATACAGATCACCCTCCAATGTTGCATCCTCTTTGTCCAATTCCACTAATATCTATGCCATCTATGGGTGTCAAAGAACTCCCAACAAATATAAGAAAAATTGAAATTCTTGTCAGCTCTTTTTGCAAAAATACAAGTGGAAGATGAACTTGAAAACGCTATTTACAATAAAAGTCCCCTATCGTCTTAGGATAGGGGACTTTTATTGTAAATAGCGTTTTTAGCATTTGTTATTTCATAATTATTACGGAGCAAAACGGTTCGGATCTACATCCTTAAACCGAGATCTTTGAAAATGATCCTTCAATTTAAAGGGCACTGTACAGTCAAAAATTACTTTGCAAGAAATACCCCTATCAGGAAGTAATGGATTGTACTCAGGATCTTGAGAAGGATCTAAGGGGTGACAACGTATACCTGGAATAAAGACTGTATCCACATCACCTTGATAACGTGTATTTAGAGACCATAACACGTCATTGCTATCAAAGGGGTCTACATCTTCACTAACTAAAATTACATGTTTGAGTTCTGAAAAAGCTGAAAAGGCTAATAAGGCTGCTTGTCTTTGCCGTCCTTCATCACTGGGGATACTTTTTTTGAATTGTAATACAGCCATATATTTACCACCACCTGCTGAGTGAGCATAAACATTTAATAACCGACCTGGCATAGCTTTTTCTACCATTTGTATTATGCTTGCTTCGGTTGGAATACCTGCCATATTAACATGTTCTTCACTTGATCCAATACAAGTCTGCATAATTGGATTTATGCGGTGTGTAACAGCTTTAATTTTAATTATGGGAACTGCAGGGTTAGCGGGACCAGTATAACCTGGAAATTCTGGCATAGCTTTACCCGTGTTTGTGTTTTGATCCTCTCTAACACGTATACCAGGAATTAATTCGCCCTCGATAACATATTCAGCATTTGCAATAGCCTTTTCACTAATAGTCAAACATTGAACCATTTCTACAGCCTTATTTCTAATCCCTCCGGCGACACTCAATTCATTAAAGCCAAGTGGTGTCGTTGGGGGTTCAAAACAGGCTCCAATTTCGATAGCAGGATCAACTCCTATGCTAATAGAAATTGGCAATGGTTTTCCGGCATCTTCAGCTTTTTTAAGAAAAACTCCTATATGACGTGCCCCGGGAACTAAATACATAGAAAGTTCATCTTTACTTTGTAAACATAACCGATGGATTGTAACATCTGACTCACCACTTTCTGGATCAGATGCGTAGCACATGCCTAAAGTAATATATGGACCTGCATCTTCTTCAGTATTAGTTGGTGCAGGCACTAATTTTCTGATATCAAAACCTGGTTCGTCTGCATAATGGACAACTTCTTGACATTTGGCTTTATCTTGTGAAATTGTGATTGGCTCAATTGGGTACTTAACTGCCTCGTTTAAAAGATAACCAAGGCGTTCAGGTTTTGTGCCAAGCATCAAGGCTACTCTTTCACGATTAGCTAAAAGTCCAATAACCACTTTCGCATCTTCATGTCCTTTTATCGTGTTAAAAAGCATTGCTGGACCGATTTTCGTTGGACGCATAACGGTTCCACCAGCTCCGATATGACGATAAACTCCGCATAATTCAGCATGGGGATCCACTGGTTCATTAGTTTCAATTAGCTGACCCGGTATTGAATTCAATAATTCCAGAGCAGAACGTAAATCTATTACTTCTGATTTTTCATTTTTCATATATAGGCTGCTCCTTTTGATTGAGGTATTCGTGAATTTAGTCCTATTTAGCCTCTCCAGAGCCACCTAATGATATTCTGGGTCTCAATAGGGCGTAACATAGAATCGCTCCAATTTCAGCGACGGCGATGACTATGCCCATGGGAACAGCTGTATTTCCGCCGCCAAGGCCTACGAGTGGAGCAACAATTGCACCAATTACAAAGGAGAATAACCCTAGCAACGCCGAGGCGCTGCCTGCAGATTGACCATAATTCTCCATTGCCAAGGAAGAGCCGGCAGTTGATACAACTCCAACGCTTGACACAACTACAAACAAAGGTAATAAGATTGCGTTGAGTCCTGCACCGATAAGAATCATCGTTAACAAGCTGATGCCGCCTATCGAAGCTAGGACAAGACCACTGAGGTAGAGCTTAGTTCCGTTAATCCGACTTGCCAGTCTACCGGTGATTTGGCCGGCAATGATAATGCCAAGCCCATTAATGGCGAAAAAGATACTAAACATTTGAGGGGATGCCCCAAAAATATTTTGGATAACATAGGGTGAACCCGATATATACGCAAACATAGCTGCCATGACAAGCCCTTGAGGCAAAGCATAGCCCATGAAAACCCGGTCACAGATGAGAGCGCGAAATGTAACTAAAGTATTGATCAGACCAGCTTGCGAGCGACGTTGGGGAGGCAGGGTCTCTGGCAAGGCAAAAAAGACAGTCAAGAGCATGACAATACCAACCAAACTCAAAACAAGGAATACTCCCCGCCAAGAGGTGAACTCTAGTAGCTGCCCTCCTATAATGGGCGCAAAGATTGGCCCGACACCATTGACCAGCATTAAAAGGGAAAAAAACTTTATCATTTCTGAACCTGAGTAAAGATCCCTAACAATGGCGCGCGATATAGCAATGCCTGCCGAGCCTGCAAAACCCTGTATGAATCGAAGCAAGATCAAGCTCCAGATGGATGGGCTTAGAGCACAAAGCAAGGAGGAGACAGTATAGCCAACCAGTCCGATCAGCAGAGGGAGACGACGCCCGTGAACATCGCTTTGCGAACCGGCAACTAATTGCCCGAACGAAAGCCCGAGTAGGCAAGCTGTCAGACTGAATTGGGCAAACGATGTACTCGTGTGCAAATCCTGGGTCAAAATAGGCAGAGAGGGTAGGTACATGTCGATTGACAAAGGCCCGAAGGCCGAAAGTGCACCTAAGATGATGGCCATCCAAACCCGACGCGATTGCGAGACTAGAGGAATAGAATCATCGAAATTAGTTTGACGATTGTTCATTTAACTTTCTGATTCTCCTTTGTTGTCGAATTCTCATTTCTATGACGTATTTCTCTACTCAAAGTGCTTTAACCTGCTTTCAAAGAACAATTACCCAACAAATATTCTAAAATAGCACTCTTAAAATAGCATTTATGTCGAAAAAATAGATTAGGAGGTGCCTAGGCTTAGACTCCTCCTAAATTTATTGAGCAGCTTGTGAAGTACAGCAGCAAAATCTACCAATCTTATAAACTAAATATTTCGTTGGCAATCTTTACAGCATCAGTGGCAGCAGTAGCAAAGTAATCCGCCCCGACATAGTCTCGGACAGTTTCATTGATATAGTTACCGCCTACTAGAATCTTGGCATCCAATCCTGCTGTTCTAATCGCACCAATAGTATCCTTCATCGAGGCCTGACATCCGGTTAACAGCACACTCATGCCAACAAGAGGTGCTTTATATTTCTGAGTGGCCTCAACAAACGCCTCGATCGGGACATCCACTCCCAAGTCTATGACATTATATCCGGACCCTTTTAAAAGCATAACGACGATGTTTTTACCCAAATCATGAATATCACCTTTTACCGTACCCATAATAATATTCCCCTTATATTCGGCATTGCTGCCAAGAAGGTATGGCTCCAAAACAGCCATGGAATCTTGCATGATTTCTCCACACATAATCAACTCACCCAAGAAATAAACACCTGATTCAAAACGATTACCAGCCTCAGCCATACCCTGCTGCAGCGAATTTACAATTTCCAGAGGAGCAACTCCGCTATCTAAGCGCTCCTTAACCAAGCCTGCCACTTGCTCCTCTTCTAATTCAGCGATCGCTATTGATAAAGAATCTGTAAGCATGGTTCATCAACTCCTTTTTAGATATGGGTTTCCATCACGATAAATTTCTTATCTTACTAGCGCTGAGCCCAAAACCAAATATAGTTATAAGCAAGATCATCAAGCTTTTCCCATTCTTTTTTAGCAATTTCCTCATTGCCGGGGAAGGTTCCGAATTCTTCCATCTTCACTTCCCAAGGCACACAAACACCTGGAGCCGGAATTAAGAGTTTCTCTTTTTCAGACATTTGTTTTTCAGACATTTCTTATTCCTCCTATCAACTTAATAAACACCATACTCCCTAGCCGCTTCAAGCATAGCAAAAATATTTTCTTTTTTGGCATCTCCCATGACTACTCCGCCGGAATCCAGGATAAATCCTCCATCGCCAGCCAACTCATCAATCACTCTTTTGACATGCTCTTTAACTTTTTCTGGTGTTCCATACGTTAATAGTGTCGTTGGGACACCCCCTTGAAGGCAGAATCTACCACCGAGAATTTCTTTAGCCTTTTTAGGATCCGTAGTGTCAATCTGAAAAATAATACTTTTATCGGGCAGTTCGGCAATTTTCTCCAGATACGGAGTCCAGTCCCCTTCAGCATAGAATAACATGCGCTTCCCTTGAGCCCACAGACCTTCGATCGTTGCTTTCAAAGATGGCCAGTAAAAGGTATCCCATTGTTGAGGATTAAGGAAAGGATAGGCTCCACGGTGAAGTGGGGCAAAACAGGGGAAGCGCCGGTCGGCTCCGCCTCCAGCAAGACCACAATTGACATTATGGGGAGTGATGGAGTTGCAAGCGCCTAAAACCTTTTCCGGTCGTCGTCTAAGATCCAAGAGAACCCCTTTCATTCCCCGCAAAGCATCACCCAAGGTATCAAAGGGAGCTTTGGTAAAGCCAGTCGTTTGGCCAACAACCCCATGTTCAGCGGTCCACTTCCCCCATGCCGCACCCATAACGCCACCAGAGATGGCAAAGGCAGCTGCCCCTTTAATCAAAGCCACAGTAGCTCGGTAGGATCCCGGGTTGGCTAACTCTGTGCTAATGCGAGGTAAATAGTGGGTAGCAAGCCACTCTGTTGGGCTGGCAATAAACTCGTCGTAATCTTCGGCCTTCATATATTCTTGTTCATTAAACTGAAAGGTTGAATTTTCCTCCACTCCAATCCCAGGGAACTTGTATAATTTCGAACCCATCGCATCAAACATTGGCGGCCACCATAAGGTGGGACCACCCTTGAAAACATCGAAATCAAGGCCAGGTAACATTTCATTAACAATGCTGTTACTTTTATCCAGGTCATAATACATTTCTTGAAGAGTTGTGCCTGTGTACCTGCCTACCCATTCGCCTATTCCGAACATTACGGGAACTACATCCGGTTTTCCGCAGTCCATTGCAATAGTGTAGCGTTCTAATTTCTTTTGATAAAGCATTTCCTGTTCATTCATGCTTGTTTTCCCCTTTCAATTTTTTGTAAAATACTTCTCTTTTCTTTTTTGCAAACTTTAGTTTGAAGAACACCCTAGTCTTCTAAAACTCCGCCACGATAGGCTTTTAAATACTTCTTACCAAAACGGTCATTACCCAAGAGAAAATCATTAGTAATGACTGAGGTCATGATTTTCCGATCCATGGGGTCAAGTATAGCTGCATCCATCCCATAGGCCATACAAAATGTCAAAAAGTGACGATTCATAATCTTTCTTTTGGGGGTATTAAAGGAAATGTTACTTAAACCGGATACCGTTTTCACATTAAATAACTGCTTAATTTCTTTGAGGCACTGAAAAAACATGGTTGCATTGGAATAACTTATAGCCTGGGGAAGTACCAGGGGATCAACATATAGTTTTGCTAAATCGTAATCCTTCTTGGTCAATATTTCTACAAGCTGTTCAGTAAGTTGAATTCTCTCTGCGGCTGTTTTTGGGATGCCACTGTCGTTCAAGGTCAAGGCAATTACCGAACAATGGTATTCAAGTACAAGAGGAAGTACCTCTTCAAGGCGGTTATTCTCTAAAGAAACAGAGTTCACTAAAACCCTACTTTTATCTCCTTTAACCATTTCTAGGCCTTTTTTAATGGCCAGAGCCGAAGTGCTGTCAAGACATATTGGCGCATCGGTTACTTCTTGAACAGTTTGCACAAGCCACTCCATATCACTCACTTCGTCCCCTTGTGCAGTATTCAAATCTAAGTAGTCCGCTCCTGCAGCTACTTGTCTAAGTGCCAGATCTTGAACAGCCGCGCTGTCTTTGTCCTTAATGAACTGACGAACACTAGGAATCGAACTATTTAACTTTTCACCAATAATCAACATCTATTGCAACCCTCCATGCGTTTGGTTTCTAACATTTCTACGGCAAAGGATAATATTCACCCGTTCCAAGCATCCCCTCCTTCATTAAGTTCAAAGTCACCTTGAGGAATTAGCTAATATATTGCAATATGATCGTCCATATTACAAACAGAACTCCATATATGTACTGTTGTATATACAAATTTAAAGGTAAAAAAATATATCTGAATAATGTATACATGATTGATTTGTCTAAATATTACTACAACAGATCCCTGTAGTCAATAGAGAAGTTGGGTTCCTTAGCTGTGTTCAGTCTCATTATTTTGAGACTGAACACGCTCCCTGTTCAAGGATTTGGCGATAGATTTTTATTGCTTCTGACACATCATTGGCGTAATAATCTGCGCCAGTAAATTCTTTTACTTCTTGATTCACTGGATATCCACCAACTACGACCTTGACCTTGTCTCTCAAACCGATTTCAGTTAAAAGGTCAACTACTTTTTTGACCGACCCAACACAAAAAGATAATAAAACACTAATTCCTAGAATCGTTGCTTTGCTTTCGTTCACAGCTTGAACAAACCTTTCTGGCGTTACATCGACGCCCAAGTCATGTACTTGAAAACCTGATGAACGTAAAAGGTAGATAATAATATTTTTACCAAGATCGTGTATGTCCCCTTCAATTGTACCCATTATGATCGTAAAGCCATTATCAGAATCATTGACGGGGATATGGGGCTCTAAAATCCGCATAACTCCTTTGAAAATTTCTTCCGACATGATCAAGTCGGAGAGATAATAATGACTATCACTGTATTTCATCCCAACAACCTCTATGCCTCGCCGACAGCTTTCCACGATTTCCATCGAGGTATAACCAGTATTAATTCGTGTTTCGACAAGCATAAGGGTTTTTTCTTCGTCAAGGTCGGCCATAGCTAGTTGTAGTTCATCTTCCAAGTACAGGACCCCCAATTAGCTTACTCTTTTTTATACCATCCATCATAACTGGTCAATTTATAACGATCTCCGCGGTAAATGGACTTACTCCAACCCACTGGCCTAAGATCAGGGTCATAGATAGTCTGTTCAATTAGAAAAACAGGTGCGTTGGGAGTAATTCCGAGAATTAAGGCTTCTTCCTCAGTACAGGTGGCAACCTGTAAAATTTTCTTTGAACTAACAGGCACGTATTCAGTGTGCGCAGCAATTAAACCAGGTAAACTGGGATCTTTGAGTTCCGTTTCAAGGATTGGTGTACTCTTGCTATAAATTGTATATTTGACCTCATAGGAGAGCCGATCGTCTTCGGCGGAAAGCACGGTCCGAAAATATAAGAACCTTTTATGTTCATCACTTATTTCAAACTTTTTAAGCAACGTCTCGTCTGCCCGAATAATTCTGGCTTCTAAAAGAGTTGTTTTATAATTTAAACCTCGTCGTTTGATTTCTTCGTTAAAATCATTTAACTCGAATATTATATTATCTAATTTAGGTGTGGCGACGAAGGTGCCTCTGCCTTGCTGCGCATAGACCATGTCATCCGACACTAGTTCGGAAATAGCTCTTCTAACCGTCATTCGGCTGATTTCGAAGCGAGTGGCAAGTTCGTTTTCAGTTGGTAATGCCTCACCGGGTTTCAAGTCACCTCGACGTATATGTTCTTCCATTAATTTATAGAGCTGATAGTAAATTGGAATTACCGAACTCTTATCAATTGACGCTTCTTCTTGTATCACCAAAAACACCTATCCCTAATCGAAGTTGTCTATACATTCAAAACTTTATTTATTGTACTATGCTAGTAATTGGGGTGTCAACACGTGTAGTTTTATCCCCTGCAATGGATACCCTAGCTATATCATTTCATCATTCATAATTTTCTTCGCCATTTAATTACCATTATGTTCCACATATTCCACACCCTACATATTATGTTCTATCTCATAGCAAAGGAGGAAATGCAAATGGCATTTGGCGGAGCTGGTGTAGATGGAGTTGCTTGTGGACCAGGACGTGGCTTTGGTGCAGGAATTGCTGCAGTTGTTGTGATTATTCTTCTGCTGATCGCACTAGGTATCGTATTCTAATTTAGAAGGAGGAAAAATTAATGTACGGAATGGGTTATGGTGGTGCAGGTTTTGGCGGTGCAGGTTATGGTATGGGTGGAGCATGTTGTCCCGCTCCTGCCCCAGTTGCTGGTGCAGGGATCGGTGTAGGAATTATAGCTATAGCTATTTTGATTCTTATCGCTTTAGGGGTAATCTTCTAGGATTCCTTCGAAAAGGCTATCATCAGTGCCGATGATAGCCTTTTGATCGTTGACTTCAGGGCTGTCCTCAGACAGCCCCTACTCAAAAGCGGTCCTAAATCCGTGCCGCAATTTGCAACCATGTTTCTTTCGTCAAAAAGCTCTCATTCACTTGCTCTTCTAGCTCTAAAAAACGTTGATAAGGGATACTGAACGAAAGAATATCTTTGTCGATGAATTTACGTGCTGAGGGATCGGTTAGCCCTATAAAACACTTTGGATTCTCCGCCTCCACTTGGTCCAGAGCATAGAGTATGGACTGATGACAACCCGCACCGAACTCAACTTTCACATTGTCTTGGGTTGTTTTATCGTAGTTAGCGAACTGAACCAAAGCGGAAAGCTGGTCTGCATTGACTAGAAAGATAATAATTTCTGGTTTTTCGCCCTCAGCCAACTCTGTTAGCGGTTTAAAAACCATATAAGTTTTTGAGGAAACGTCGGGTAATCCAGTAGCGAATTTGGCAGCTAGCATAGGATTCTTCTTGTAAAATTCTCCTTCCCTACCTCCTACTCCACCAGTTGATAGGAAATATTCAATAAACCCTAATTCAAACCGATTAAAACCCAGTCCAACTTTGCCACCCGAACAGGTGGTGGTATTAGCGTCAAATACCGTGACGCGGCCTTTAGCTGCGGCATTTAACATTGAAATTACACATCCCCATTTTCCTTCCTTAAATTGCAAGGCTCCTTCTGGTTTTAAATCCGAACGAAATACAGCAACGGGTTGATTTTTAAGTTTAATAGAATCGGCAATCTTACTTTTCATCATATCACTCCTTACATTCTAGCTTTATTCGCTATAAAGTCGTCAGCGAGTTATATTTTTAATTCTCTATAAATTTTTAAATACCTCCCACCAAAACAAAATCCTAACACTGCGTCTGATAAACGTGCCAGCTCCTTAATGTTAGTCCAGAATAATAAAGTGTTAGACTAAAAAACACCTGAGTAGAAGAGCATGCATTCTTCCAACCCAGGTGTTTATATAAATTTCTTATTGTTGATAGTACTACTTAATTTCCGCCTTCCAATCAAAGCCATTATTATTATCCCAGTTGTTGGCATTATCTTTAAAACAGAAATTTAATTCATCTTTTCCGTTGACCCTAACTTCTGTGTTAAAAGCACCCGAGAGTGTTTTCTTCATTGCAATAGTTTCCGCATTATTCCAACCATCAAAACCATAATGTAGATAAACTTTTTCAGCGCCACTGTTGCTTAAAATACCATGATAACTTATTGACGTTTCGCTCCCTTTTTTGACTTCTGGCAATATGGAAATACTATTACTGGTAATTGCAATCTCATCCAATGTATCTTTTACAATCATTTCTCAACACCTCCACGTAGTTTTCATAACTAGTTTAAACACAACTTTAAGATTTATCCTTAATTTTTAAATCCAAATATTTATTCAATTTTGATCCTTAGCCAGCATAATTACTGATTAAGATAGCAACTCTCAATAACAAAATTCACCTATAGATTACTTTGTCAATGAATAACAAATTTACCACATTAATTTAAAGTAATGATAAATGCTACCTATAGACTTACCCTAGACAAAATGGTACTCTCTATTTACAAGCATTGTCGCAATTGAGTGATATTGTATACATAATGTCGAATAAGTTAACTTTGACGTCAGAAGGTGCAGAAAAACTTTTTTCAATTCAGGCAATGCCGGATTAGGGAGGGATTTCGTAATGAAAATTGTGTTGCGGAAGATTCATATTGTATCGATGACGGTATTAGTTGGACTGGGAACCTGCTCTCTTGTCAATGAGGTTCCAGTTATACCTACCACTAATAACCGGATGCCGTCCAATTATGCCTCATTTTGGAATTCTTCACATAGGCATTTACAGGTTCCACAAAGTCAGCAACCTCAAGGCATTGCTGCAAATATGAGCCTTCCAACCAATACACAGGAATCCGAAAATTGGGCTGGATACATTGACACGCCTGCGTCTAGTTGCAGCGATACTAGTGTTTCTGGCAGTTGGGTAGTCCCTAATATTTCTGCTAGTCAAGAAAATGCAGCGGTTGCACAGTGGATTGGTTTAGGCGGATCATCGTCGCCTGATCTCTTGCAAATGGGAACTAGTGAACAATTTGAAAATGGTCAATTAGTTGCCGAGGTATTTTGGGAGAAGTTACCGGCCCCTGCTCAAACTGTGATGACTGTTCCGATTGGTTCGACCATTAGCGCCAGTATATCTCCGGCGGCAAATTCATGTTTAACGTGGAATTTAAAATTCACCGTGAACGGTCAGCTACATACTCAAATGATTCCCCCTGTAACACTCAGTTCCTCTTACGCGCAAGGGATTGGAACCTCGGCAGAATGGATTAGCGAAAAGCCTTCAGACCGAAATGACCAACCGAATCCTTTTGCCAATATGGGTACGGTGGCATACCAATCTGCGCTGGTAAATGGTCAGGCGTTAAATTCCTCAGGGAATCAGGTTCAACCGGTTGCCTTGGTATCCCGTGATGGCCATGTTTTAATTGCTCCTTCCACCCTAGGCAAGGATGGCGAGTCATTCTCGACAAAAGATCTAAGTACGAATACCACCACTAACGTCACTAAAGGTGCCGCTCTTCTCCGCTAATTATCTCTTAGTTTTCTCTGCTTGGGAACGGAGCCAGAATTTTATTTCATCCGTAACTAGATTTTTATCCAACTGCCACTGCCAATTTCCGTGAATCGTTCCCGGAACATTCATTCTGGCTTTCTCACCCAAACCCAAAATATCTTGCATAGGTACGATAACCCAGACCGCTTGACTCGCATAAACTTCTTCAATTAATTGACGACAGGCTAGTTTGTTCTGAACTTTTTGGTCTACTCCACTACTGATTAGGTTTTCCTCTATTGTCAGATAATCGCTTTCATACCAACCAAGCAAGGTGTTATTATCATGAGTTCCAGTATAATAGACAAAATTAGTGTCATGGCCCCTCGCTATTTCTTTTAAAGGGGTAAACTGAAGTACCTTTGTTCCGGGTAAACCAAAAATTTGTTTTAAAGTAGTGACTTCCGTAGTTATATATCCTAAGTCCTCAACAATAAAGGGGCATTTCCCAAACGCTTCAACTAGGCTTTCAAAGAATCTTTTCCCTGGTCCTTTTATCCAGAGACCTTTTTCTGCCGTCTCTTCTCCGGCCTCAACCTCCCAATAAGCTTCAAAACCTCGGAAATGGTCCAGACGAATATAATCAAACAGCTTTAACCCGTACTGTATTCTCATCTTCCACCAATCATACTGAGTAACGGACATTGCCTCCCAATCATAGATTGGATTCCCCCATAATTGACCTGTCTTGCTAAAATAGTCAGGAGGCACCCCAGCCGTTTTAGTAGGTTTACCCTGCTCATCCAGTACAAACAAACCGCGGTTCGCCCAGACATCACAACTATCGGCAGCCACAAAATGAGGTATATCTCCGATCAGTTCTACGCCTTTAGCCTTGGCATGAGTTTTGAGTTTATCCCATTCATAGTAAAACGTATATTGTAAAAATCTTATAAAACCCATTTCTTCTCGCAAAAGTAAAGAATACTTAGCCATCGCCTCCGTCTCCCGTGAAGCAATTTCAGGTTCCCAGTCATACCAAGGGATATCTCCGAAATGATCCTTTAAGGTCTGGAAGAGAACGTAATCGTCAAGCCATGCTTTGTTTTCCGTTTGAAATTGCAAAAAGCTTTCAAGGGAAAGATACTCTGATTTTGGTGAAACAGACAATTCGTTTGAGCTGGATGCTAGTTGCTTGATAAATCGCTGATAGGCTTCGTGGAGTAAACTGCTTTTCAACTCTTTAAAAACTAGGGACAAGAAGTTCTTCTCAAGGTTTAAACTGCTGTCCCGTTCGTATTTTTCACGTGTCTCATCTAAATCTAATAGCCCTTCACTAATCAGGTGATCAATACTAATAAACCTTGGGTTCCCGGCAAAAACTGACGCACTTTGATAAGGACAATCCTCTACTCCAGCGGGATTCAACGGTAACACCTGCCACAAGGATTGTCCGGAATCCGCTAAAAAATCCACGAATTCATAAGCCTCTATCCCTAAATCTCCAAGTCCCCATGATGAAGGCAAGGAACTGATATGCAATAACACCCCACACGAACGATCAAGTTGCCAAGTATTAGGCGGACTTTTTCGGCCCAACAGAGCTCTTCCACTCAGTGCGCCTATTTGTAAGGCATTTAAAGTATCCGAATTCAGCCCTTCTCCGTTGATCAAGTCAATCACAAAAGAGGTGGGTTGCAGCTTCGTCGCGAGATTCACTGTTTTGGTTTCCTCTGAATGACGATTAATAAGGATAATGATTTCCTCTTCGTCTCCTACCCTTGTGAAACCATAAATGTCCGGTTCAAAATAAAACGACCTAAAATCACCGGTCTTCAATACTTCAAATTCAGCGTGCAGGCGCAGGATTCGTCGATACCAATCCATTACTTCACGGTCTTCTTTACCCCAGGGATAGGCCCCCCGATTATATGGATCATCGTACCCTTCAACGCCGGCTTCATCCCCATAATAGACACATGGGACTCCGGGAAAGGTCATTTGAACCAAACTAAATAGCTTGAGCCTTTGCACAGCCAATTGCCGAGCAAAGGGGGTAAGTCGAAACGTTCTCTGCTCTGATTTAGGCAAACTTTGTTCGGACGGGGCATTCCCTAAAACTGTTAAAACTCGCGCCGTATCATGGCTACCGATTAAGTTCATGGCCGCATAAAAATTTTCGCGGGGATAATTTTCATATAAACTCATAATTTCTTGATGAAGGGCCTGGGAATCACTTTGTCCGAGAATGAAACGGAGAAAACTGGCGCGGAAAGGATAGTTCATTGTCGCATCCAATTCATTTCCCAAAAAATATTCTCTTTGTTTGCCATAACTTACTTTATTCGAAGCATCTTCCCATACTTCTCCGATTAGAACTGCATCAGGGTGAATACTCTTCATTGCTCGCCGAAGTCCCTGAATGAATTCATCAGGAAGTTCATCAGCAACATCCAAACGCCAGCCAGCAACCCCCATGTTGAGCCACTTACTAATAACACTTTCATTCGAGCCATAAATAAACTGTTGGTAGGAAGGGTCCATCTCGTTGACTTCCGGAAGGGAATCGACCCCCCACCAGCATTGATAGCTATCGCTCTTCGATATGCACGGATACCAATCATAATAGGGAGAATCAACCGATTGGTAGGCGCCCACCCCCGGATAATTGCCATATTTATTAAAATAGATACTGTCACTTCCGGTATGGCTAAAGACTCCATCCAGAATAATAGAGATTCCAGCTTGTCTGGCAGTGTCGAGCAAACGTTTAAATATTACGTCATCACCATACATCGGATCAATCTGATGATAATCCGCCGTATCATACTTGTGATTACTCGGGGCATCAAAAATAGGATTAAAATAAAGAATACTTATGCCTAATTCTTTAAAATAGGGTAATTTTTCAATGACCCCTTGCAGAGTTCCTCCAAAAAAATCCCAATCAGTTACTCTGCCCAGTTCGTCCTTAATATAGACCGGTAGATCAGACCAATTGGCATGCAAGAGAGCGTTTTTCTTCGGATAGAGGGTGAACTTGTTCGCGTGATTGTTATAGAATCGATCAATAAAAATTTGGTATATTGTTCCTCGCTTATACCACTTAGGAACTTCAATTTGCTGATATACAGTAATTTGATACGAAGGAGGCTCTTGCTCCCAGAGTTCGCCCTCACCTCCAAGTCTTTTTGAGTTGTTGCCATAATAATAGGTCTGAGATTCTACCCGAACCATAAAATAGTACCAGATAAGCCCAGGGCTGTTGGGTACTTTGTATTCCCCCTCGAATAATTTCTCATCTTCAAAAGGGTTAGGCGCTGAATTCGAAGCTGAACTTTGACTATTCTCGGTAGTCCGTTGCATAGAAATAATTATTTCCCGATCTGCTTCCCAAAGGCGGAGAACGCAGGCTTCAACTGGAACCGTCGAAAACGTTCTTAACCGAAAGGTTATCCGCTGACCACATGTAACCGCTCCAAAGGGGTCACGGTAAAACAGATCGTGAGAACTATGATACGCTTTATATACTATCATGATAATGACTCATAGATGTCGATGTAAGCATTGGCGGATCTGTCCCAACCAAAATCACTCGTCAACGCATTCTGACGTATATTGCCCCATACCAGCTTATCCGTCTGGTATATTTTCACTGCCCTTTGCACTGCAAACAACAAATCATGAGCATTATAATTAGTAAAACTAAATCCATTACCTGCCCCGGTCATTTCATTATAGGTCATGATGGTATCCTTTAATCCTCCGGTTTCTCGTACGATCGGAATCGTCCCATAACGCATGGCGTTCATCTGAGCAATACCGCAAGGTTCAAAACGAGAGGGCATCAATAATATATCTGCCCCTGCATAGATCTCATGCGCCAATTTATCTGAAAATGCTAATCTTAGCGCCAGTTTCTTGGGATACAGCGTAGCGAAATAACGTAACATTTCTTCATAATGGGTCTCTCCTGTTCCGAGAATAACCAGCTGAACATCAAGCTCCAAAATTTCTTCCATAACATGAGCCAATAGATCTAGGCCCTTTTGATTGACTAGTCGAGACACCATCCCCAACACCGCTTTATCTTCCTGAACCGGAAGTCCCAAAATACTTTGCAAGTATTTTTTGTTTTCAGCTTTAGCAAGAGGAATATCATGATAAGGCATAACAAGATAGGGATCTAGGATCGGATCATAAAGGTCACAGTCAATCCCATTAAGGATGCCAGTGAGGCATTCACTTTTTTTTCTTAAAAGCCCATCAAGTTTTTCGCCATAATAAGGATCTTTGATCTCTTCTGCATAGGTCGGGCTCACCGTCGTAATGCAATCTGCTGCAAGTAGAGCCGCTTTCATGAAGTTAACCGCTCCGTGAAATTCCAAGGTATCTTCGGTAAAAAATTCCTTTCCCAGCCCCACGATATCCCCAAGAACCTCTTCAGGAAAAATCCCCTGATATTTCAGGTTATGAATTGTAAAAATTGTTTTGACTGAATAAAACAAAGGCTCTTGAGCATAAAATTCCTTGAGCATGAGTGGAATTAAAGCAGTATGCCAATCGTGGCAGTGAATGATATCGGGCTTAAATTCCGGTATGTGAATTAAACTTTCAAGTGCTGCACGAGAGAAAAAAGTAAATCGCTCCGCCTCATCATATTCCCCATAAATATTAGGGCGCGAAAAATAATACTCGTTGTCGATGAAATAATAATGAACCCCCTGATAGATCATTTCTTCCAGACCACAATATTGTTGGCGCCACGCGACAGGGACATCGAAATGAGCCAGATATTTAAACTCTTTTCGAAAATGCTCAGCAATCTTGCTGTATTTCGGCATAATAACCCTTACATCCACCCCTTGTTTAGACAAAAAGGCCGGTAAAGAACCTCCAACTTCACCCAAGCCACCCGTTTTAACGAAGGGCTCTGCTTCTGCAATGACAAATGCAACTTCCATTACTCTCACGCCTTTCAAATTCAAGATCATAGTTCTTTTGGTGACCGGCAAGTAATTCGAAATTTTAAATAAAGAGGTATGCTGTACAACATGTTTCTATTTAGCGGAAAGTGCGGTTAAGCTATTAATGGCACGATATCGAGTTTTCCATATTTTGGAATAGTATTCTTTAATGGTTCTATCACTGGAAAAGACCCCTGACTGAGCAATGTTGATCAAGGAAATTCGATTCCAATCTTCTTGATTCAAATAAAGAATTTGAAGCTTTTGATACATTTCAAGATACGAACGAAAATCTTTCAACACAAAGAATTCATCCTTATAGATCATTAGCGAATCGTATATTTCCTTAAATTCTTCCCCCATTTTACCGAAAAATCCACTATTTAATCGATCCACACACATACGAATATCGGGGTTGGCGTAGTATTCATCCCAAGGCGTATACCAACCCTGGTGTGTGTAATTCAAAATCTGTTCGGTCGTCAGCCCAAAGATGAAAATATTATCCTCGCCCACGGCCTGACTTATTTCTTCATTGGCTCCATCTAAAGTTCCCAACGTTAGAGCACCGTTCATCATGAATTTTATATGGCTGGTTCCCGAAGTCTCTTTACTCGCTGACGAAATCTGTTCGCTGATATCCGCCGCCGGATAAATCAATTCTCCCTGTGACTCATTAAAATTCTCAAGAAACACCATCTTTAGTTTTTGATTTACTTTGGGATTATGTTCTATTTTCTGACTCAAAGCAAAGATCAGCTTAATCACTGTTTTGGCATAATAGTATCCTGGCGCTGCTTTTCCGCCAAAGATAAAAGTTTGGGAACCCTTTAAGGACTCGGGATCGTTCAGAGCCGTATTATATAAGTGCATGATCTTCAACACATTGAGCA
>JARLHW010000234.1 GCA_031292075.1 Desulfosporosinus sp. | reverse complement strand
TTTGTAGGTATAAAAATTATACCTACAAATTGAATAACAAATCATTATTTTTGTGACTATTCAGGTACTCAGTTAATCAACCACAGATTACACAGATTAACACAGAATAAATACATTTTGGCTCTAAACTACAAATCGCTTATAACTCAATTGATGATCGCCAAAGTTGATTAAAAGGAATCGTTTTAACCCTGTGGCTTTCAGATTATTTATAATTTGTGCCTCTTCACCAATAATGGCATAGGTCTGTGAATCCCGTTCCACATTCTCCATCCCCTTTATCCTTTGTCTGTGTGGTTCTATCTAATTGTTCTTAATCTGTGTAATCTGTGTAATCTGTGGTTCCCCGTTCAGAATTCCCCAAGGCGTATTTACAGTGTTTTTCCTTGTAGGTATAAAAAAATGCGGGATTTTAGATGATATGTTTAAGGAGCGTATTCTCGTTAACCCGGGAGAAGTCCTTTTTTTACTCTTGATTAATTTTGTCCAATAATATGCCGCAATTAGTCGTGGTTCATCTCAGATATACAACAGCGAGAGGGTTAAACCCCTCTCGCTTATTTTGCTTGACCTATTTTTACTGGAGGAATTCTCCGCGCGGTGTCTTGATAATCCGTTGAATCTTCTCTTCCGCACCCGTTGCAGCATTTAAGTAGAGGAGGTATTCCTCTCCATGATACCGACCACGAAACTCGTAACAATAGACTTCTTGATTGCCGCTTTTAGCAATAACTGCCAAGCGGCTCTCTAGGACCTGGTAGTCGGGACGCAACTTGTGCAACGCCTGATCCAGCGTTAGTTTAGTTGAAAAGGTTCGCGAATGATGAAACGCGTAATACGGTGAGGCGTCCAATCCGATAAGCTGGCCATTATCTAAAGCGATCATCAGCCGTACTTTATCTGGGTATATTCTTACTTTATCTTTTTCAACTACAGCATCAATTTGCACATACGACCCAAAGTCTTCAGTTGATGTTAACGTCAATTGCCACCCTAAGACCTGTAAAGCCACCTTTGCTTTGTTAGCAGCTTCTTCAATACTCAGGGTCCTGGGTTTGATCGAACGTTGATCACGGTAGAGTGTTATAACCCCTCCCTGACGGCTAACTTCCAGATTAGCTTCTTTATACTTCCATATATATCCGCCAAGAGCGCCCTGCGATTCCCCTGAGAATTCCGGCGTTACATTCGGATAGCCCACCTTGTCCAAGAAATCTCGCGCCACGCCTTGGGCCTGATTTCGAGTTACATTGCCGGAAGGGAGCCCTAAGGGCTTAGGCACAACCCTTGTAGCGTATTCTCCAGCATATGAAAATGGCGGCAGTTTTTGTAGACTCGCCTCCAACTGGTCGAGCCCAGACCTTACAGATTTGGAAGGGGCTTCGGAGCCATCCGCAGCCGCTTCTGCAATTTGAGTTCCGCCAAACCCTAACCGTTGCCTAAGTGACGGGGCAGGGTCTGTCCAAACTAAATTTTCCGTGTCCATTCTAGTCATTATCGCTTGAACCTTTTGATTAACCGGCACTAATCGTTCATGCATGTCTCTGAGTGTCTTTTCCTCTTCTGCAGAAATAGTTTCTCCCCCGGCGATTTTTTGGGTCAATGTTCGGGCAAAATCACCAGACTGGGTTAAAAAAGTACCCATATAACTAAGACCTGCCTGATCCGCTGGAATTTGAGCAAAATCCTTGAGCGCTGCCTCACTTTTACTTGAAACTTGGCTTAAATAGAGAATTTTTTGGGTGGGGTTACTAGCCACGTCACCTTTGACCATAACTGTTTCCAGCTGGTCTAGATGACTAGCAAAATCAGTCAACGCCCGGTGGTTATTATTTTCTGAGATAAGACGATATTCTCCCGCTTGACGATATTCATTGAATCCCCAGCCTAGAGAGATCAAGAAAGCTGCCGCTAAAGTTCCGAGCCAGAATTTTCTATGCATGCCTCTCCCCCTATTTCGTAAAGATATGATTTCCGATTTGTTTAATTGTTGGTCGTGACCGAATGTATCTATTACTCGTCTTAGAAGGATTATAAAAGAATTCGGCCCCTCCTGAAGGGTCTGATCCATTGACCGCTTCTTGAGCAGCACGTAGAGCAGATGCTGAAGGTGGTAAATTGATTTGGCCGTCATCCACGCTTGAAAAAGCTTGGGGCTGATAGATGATATCGGCGATTGTTTTAGGGTAGGCCGGATCTGCCATCCGATTGATGATCACTGCCGCAACCGCAACTTGCCCCTCGAAAGGTTCTCCGCGTGCCTCTCCACTTACGCAACGGGCTAAAAGGTTTACGTCAATGTTTTTGTTCCCAATATCCTTTCCTGACGCATTCGTGCTTTGACTAGTTAGACGCATTAATTCTGTGATGGTTTGCGTTCCGGCTGATCCATCCACTCTAAGCCCGCGATCACTTTGGAAATTCCCGATCGCTTCCTCTGTTCTTGGTCCGAACTTTCCATCAATCGGTCCCACTTCATAACCTAACTGTGCCAATTTACTTTGTAACTCTTTGACATCCAAGCCTGTGCTCCCCCGACCAAGAAAATGATCCCCTAAAGCTCCATACGCAATCCCGGACAGGGTAATGCTGAGTATCAGTCCTATGGTTAGGACAACCCCCCAGGGTTTAACACGAAATTTCATACCCTCACCTCACTTCGTTTGATGCGTTCTTAGTGTGGCAAAAGTCTGAAGAAATTATCCAACATTATCCTCATAAAAATAAATATTAATAATTCCCCGAAACAATCAGGTCATTGGCGCCGTGTAGGCGCAAAGTACTCCCCAAAGTTTATACTTTGGGGAGAAAAAAGAGAATGGAGCAAGAAATTGGCTCAACCAATTTTTTGCTCCATTCTCAAATGCATCACTAATTCAAGCATATCCTCTACAGCACGTTCTGTAGAATGACCGGGTAAAGCCAAGGCCGCTTTAATCTGCATTTTCTCAATATCCTCCGGATGCCTTAAGAAGCGGTTCAGAAGTTGTTCCAACTCCTCCTCACTACTTGCTATGCACCCTGCACCTATACGTTGTACAAAATATGCGTTTTCCTCCTCTTGACCGGGAATTGGCTTGTAAATTAGAAGTGGTAAATGTTTCGTTAAAGCCTCAGAAACCGTTAAGCCGCCGGCTTTGGTGATAATCAAATCTGAGACTGACATTAATTCCTCTACATTATCAACAAACTCTAACCTAATCATGGGGTTTCGACCGTGCGCAATGACCGCTTCCAAAGAGAGATACAATTTTTTATTTTTTCCACAAACTATAATTGTCTGGACCGGGACTAACGAATTTGCAAGTTTTTCACAAATTCTTTTCGCGCTTTTCAAAACTCCATAAGACCCTCCCATCACTAAAAAGGTAGGTAGATCCGACTTCAAACCTAACTTGGTGATAATCTGCCCTCTATCCATTTCTCCTTCAAATTTCGGGCTCACCGGAATCCCTGTCACCTGAATGCGTTGCGCTTTGATTTCCCAAGACATTAAACTTTCTTTTACCTCTGTACAAGCCACAACGTAGCTATCAACACCTTGATGGACCCAATGACTGTGTACCGTGTAATCTGTGATTACCGTGATCACCGGAACCTGAAGAAGATGTTCGAGCCGAAGTTGAGCCAAAATCGAAGAAACGGTCGGATAAGTGCAAACAATGAGATCCGGTTTAAATTCATGAATGTATTTAAGGAAATCTTTTCGTCCCAATTTGTTAAGAAAACGTTGGCTTATCGATTGCGGTTGCACTTTTGCGGTTTTATAATATAATTTTCCCCAAAGCTTTGGGATATGTTTAATCATCTCAATATAAACGTTTTTTATGATAGCATTAAACCTTATACCCAGGAAATCACCAAAATCCAGGTGAATAATCTTTGCGGAAGGTTCCTTGATACGTATCCCTTCTATAACGGCTTCTGCCGCCCGCAAATGTCCGTTACCAAACGTTGCGGAGAATACGAGAACCTTTAACTGTTTCAAAGACTAGCCCTCCCTCTCATCAACAACAACCTCTTTTGACTATTCTTTAAAGTCAAACGGACCTTTCTCAATTTCTATCAGTGTTTACTTATATTATAGGGACATCCCTGTGAAAAGGAAAGGCAAAATCATTGAAGGGTGGATAAGAACATGTCACATAAAACAAACGCAGCTCGAATTCTCGATCAGGGCAAGATCCTTTATGACTTAAAGGAATATATTGTTGATGAATCCGATTTATCCGCGGTTGCCGTCGCCCAAAAGATAGGCTTGCCCATCGAACAAGTTTATAAAACTTTAGTTGCTCGCGGCGACAAAACCGGTGTAATAGTCGCTTGTATTCAAGGTAATTACGAACTCAATCTTAAAGGCTTAGCTGCCCTGAGCGGAAATAAGAAAGTCGAGGTTGTCTCTCTAAAAGAAGTCCAACCGCTGACTGGTTATATACGAGGTGGGGTTTCCCCGATTGGTATGAAGAAGAACTATCCCGTCTTTATAGACTCTGACGTCAAAAGCCAGGAAAAGATTGCTTTAAGTGCTGGGTTGCGAGGGCTTCAACTCTTCCTAAACCCCATCGATTTGATTTCAGTGACCAAGGCCCAGCTGGGAATGATTACTACAAAGCTTTGAATTCACTTAGATCTGGCAAAGACGCCAAGAGGGATAGAACGGAACGAAGTGGCTTGACAGTCCAACTCTATGTACTATAATTATCATAAAACGCGACGCTTGTTATCCTCTCATTGTTTTAAAGCGCCGAATAAAGGGGAGAAATCATTTTGCGCAGTGATATCGTTAAGAAGGGTTCAACAAAAGCAGCTCATCGTTCCCTCTTTTATGCCATGGGTTTTACCCCTGAAGATCTGGAGAAACCCCTCATCGGAATTGTTAACGCTTTTAATGAAATCATCCCAGGTCACGGACATCTTAAGGATCTGGCCCAAGCTGCGAAATTAGGAGTATCCTCTGCAGGAGGAACCCCTATTGAGATTCCTGCTATAGGAATATGCGATGGTATTGCCATGGGTCATAAAGGTATGAACTTTTCTCTGCCCAGTCGCGAGCTGATCGCCGATTCAATAGAAGCGCTGGCGCAAGCGCATGCACTAGACGGACTGGTCCTAATTCCCAACTGTGATAAAATTGTTCCCGGTATGCTGATGGCTGCCGCACGCATCAATATTCCCTGTGTGGTGGTTAGTGGCGGACCCATGATGGCCGGACGCTATCAGGGGAAAAACATCAGTGTCAGCCAGATATTTGAGGCAGCTGGTTTATATGAAAGCGGAAAAATCAGTGCCCAGGAGCTTGACATGATGGAGCAATCCGCTTGCCCCGGCTACGGCTCTTGTGCCGGTCTATTTACGGCAAATTCCATGAATTGTTTGACTGAAGCCCTCGGGATGGCGCTCCCCGGAAATGGCACCATTCCTGCTGCCAACTCTGGCGCTCGGAAAATGTTGGCTAAACGGTCTGGCGCTTTAATCGTGGATCTCGTGAAAAAGGATCTTAAGCCACGGGATATCCTCACCCAAAAGGCCTTTGAAAATGCCATTGCCGTTGATATGGGAATCGGTGGGTCCTCAAACACGGTTTTGCATCTTACCGCGATTGCTTATGCTGCCGGCTTTGAGTTACCACTCTCACTCTTTGATTCAATTAGTGCTAGGACACCTTATATTACCAAACTGAGTCCTGCCGGCACACATCTTCTTCAAGATCTTAATGAAGCCGGCGGCATCAATGCCGTCCTGTATGAACTTAACAAAGCTGGTGTTGTCCATACAGATGCTTTAACCGTTACCGGACCTCTGGGGGATCGTCTAGTAGACGCCCAAACAACTTGCCCAGATATCATTCATCCCATGGAAAACCCTTACCGCAAAACCGGAGGCATTGCTGTGCTTACCGGAAATCTAGCACCTGACAATGCCATCGTGAAAGAAAGTGCCGTTCAAGACGACATGCTGGTGTTTAAAGGTCCCGCTCGCGTTTTTAATTCTGAAGAAGAGGTGCTCGCGGCCCTCCTGAATAAACAAATTCAGGATGGAGAAGTTATAGTAATCCGCTATGAAGGGCCTAAAGGTGGACCCGGTATGAAAGAGATGCTTAATCCGACCGCCATCATTACCGGCATGGGATTACGTGTGGCATTACTCACCGACGGTCGTTTCAGCGGAGCCACACGTGGAGCGTGTATTGGTCATATCTCTCCGGAAGCCATGGAAGGCGGGCCAATTGCTTTTGTCGAGAACGACGACCTCATCTCAATCGATATCCCCAACCGCTCCCTTCAACTCCTTATCTCTGAGGAAGAATTTGAAAAGCGTCGCCAAGCATGGGTGCGACCCGAACCTAAAGTCACCTCCGGTTATCTGGCGAGATATGCCAAATTAGTTACTTCCGCCAGTAAGGGTGCTGTATTAATTTAATTTAATTTAAATGATAAGCGAAGAGGCCGGGATTAATCCCGGCCTCTTCGCTTTGAGGGTAAGGGTAAGGGCACGAGGCATCGTGCCCGACAACCAATCAATCTTTTGCCTTTGTGTAGGCTAATAGAGGCGGTGAGTCAGCTCAGATCTTTGGTAATTCGAAGGAACTCTTCAGCGACACAATCCTATTAAAGACCAAATGACCTAGCGTCGAATTTAAAGAATCCACGTTGAAATAGCCATGTCTAAAAAATTGGAATTTGTCTTGGGGTTTTGAATCTTTAATATTTGGCTCCACGAAACCATGAACGACCTCCAGAGATTTGGGGTTAATATGCTCCAGAAAAGACGACTCATCTGACACAGCTTCATCTAAAATCAAAGCTTCGTATAACCTGAACTCAGCAGGCACAGCTTGTAAGGCTTCCACCCAGTGGATCGTTCCTTTGACCTTTCTCCCTGTGAAGCCTGATCCGCTCTTAGTTTCCGGATCATACGTACATTGCAGTTCTATGACTTTTCCAGCCGTATCTTTAACCACTGCATTACATTTGATGAAATAGGCATTTTTCAAGCGAACTTCATTGCCAGGGAACAGTCTATGATACTTGGCGGGGGGATTCTCCATAAAGTCCTCTTGTTCAATATAAATTTCGCGAGAAAAAAGAATTTGCCGGGTACCCATCTCCGGATTTTCTGGGTTGACTTCTGCTTCCAACATCTCTACCTGATTCTCCGGATAATTTGTGATAACCACCTTAAGGGGCTCGAGTACGGTCATCGTCCGAGGTGCTTTAAGCTTTAAGTCTTCGCGAATAAAATGCTCAAGCATTTTGCTGTCCACAACACTATCCGCTTTGGCTACTCCGATTTCCCGCGCGAAGTTGCGAATTGCCTCTGCCGTATACCCTCTCCGGCGAAGTCCCGAGATGGTAGGCATTCGCGGATCATCCCAGCCATCCACGACGTGCTCATCAACCAGTTGCTTGAGCTTCCGCTTGCTCATGACCGTATTCGTAATATTTAAACGAGCAAATTCATATTGATGAGGAACCTTCTCCATTTCACATTCTCGAATAACCCAATCATACAAGGGTCGATGATCCTCAAATTCCAGCGTACAAATCGAGTGAGTGACTCCTTCTATAGCATCTTCTAACGGATGGGCAAAATCATACATGGGATAGATACACCACTTGTCTCCTGTATTATGATGGGTTGCATGCGCAATTCTATAAAGGACAGGATCGCGCATATTTATGTTGGGTGAAGCCATATCTATCTTAGCGCGTAAGACCTTTTGTCCGTCTTCAAACTCCCCTTGACGCATGCGTTCAAACAACAACAAGTTTTCTTCAACTGACCGCTCACGGTAAGGGCTTGCTTGCCCGGCTTCCGTTAACGATCCACGCATTTTCCGTATTTCCTCTGCCGTGGAATCACAAGCATAAGCTTTACCTTTTTTAATCAGTAAAACTGCCCGGTTGTACATTTCCTCAAAGTAATCTGAAGCAAAAAATAAATTGTCCCATTCATACCCTAACCACAGCACATCTTCCTTGATGGATTCCACATATTCCGTGTCTTCTTTGACAGGATTTGTGTCATCAAAGCGGAGATGGGTCTTACCCTTAAATTCGTCCGCCAATTCAAAGTTTAGAATGATAGATTTGGCATGTCCTATATGTAAATAGCCGTTGGGCTCGGGTGGAAACCGGGTGATAATATGATCGACCTTGCCAGATTTTAGATCCTCATTCACAATGTTCTTAAGAAAATTCGAGGTGGACTTGTTCTCCATCCGCAATCAACCTTTCTCTCTCAATATGTTCCTGCTACTACCGATTTTACCCTTGCCCTAAATAATACTGTATACTCGAAGAGAGTTCAACTTTACAAAAGGGAGACATTGTGCCTCCCTTCTGACAGACCGTTAAAATTATGCTTCGTACTCGGATACGCTTATTGCGGCTTGATTTCTGTGAGTGTTAAAGATACGTCTTGTGTCTTGTTATTGCGAAAAATTGTAACGGTAACCTTGTCCCCCGGATTATATTTAAACAACTCATGAGTTAGCTCAAGGGAACTCTTGATTGGCGTGTTATTCAACTTCGTCAAAACGTCACCAGCTAAAATTCCAGCGCGTTGAGCCGGGCCTCCTGGCGTAACCTTGGCAACATAAGCCCCAGCTGGCCATCCCCGTTGACTGGCGTACTCAGCCGTGTACCGAGGATCTATTTGAACATTGAGTCCCGGATGACTCGCATACCCTTTTTCTATTAGTTGCTTAATCGTGGGTAACGCGTCAGAAATTGGAATGGCAAAACCCATACCCTCAAATCCTGCTTCCTGATTCTTAGCAGAATTAATACCAATAACTTGACCCTGGTAATTTACAAGCGGCCCGCCGCTATTTCCCGGATTAATGGCGGCATCAGTCTGGATGAGGTTAAAACTGGCTTCCCCCGGGATATCTAAGATCCGGTTTGTTGCGGAAACAACACCCGCTGTCACGGAGCGCGCAAATTCTTGTCCACCGGGATTTCCAATGGCAACCACGGGTTCACCAACTTGAAGTTTTGTCGAATCACCAAGTTGTGTAGCCGTTAAGTTTTTGGTATCTGCAATTTGAACCACCGCTAAATCCGTACGATCGTCAGCACCCACCAGTTTCGCCGTAATATTTCGGCCATCGGCTAGACTCACGACGATCTTTTCTGCGCCTGCAACCACATGATTGTTCGTAACGATGTAGCCCTGTTGGGTATCAACAATAAAACCCGAGCCACTTCCTGCTTCCGCCAGTCCGCCTCCACCGAAGATACTCCCACTTGATTGAAAATTAGCAATCCCGACTACCGCCGGCCCGGTAGCTTTGGCAATCTGAGCAACCGGAAAATTGGTGACCCCATCTGTTTTGACGATAGGGGTTGTTGGCCCACTATTTAAGATTACTTGGCTTGTGGGTGCTGATTGTTTATTTCCGTAAATCGAAGGAATCAACGCCACTGCCATGACTCCGCCCAATAAGGCACTAATCAAAGCAACTGCAACGGTTGAAAAGAATCCGGTTCTTCTGCCTGAATAATTATTTTTATCGTTATAATAGCTCATAATCAACCCTCCACTGCCTATTATTCCCTTAAAATAATCAGTTCATGCGGCGTGTGCCGCGGAGCAACCTGAACCTGCACATCTGGGCACTTTTTAGAAATATTTAACTCTTTCAGAATACGCAGAACCGTGGACAACGCGATTTCCGGAGTGTTGTTTTCTTCACTCAGATGAGCTAACACAACCCGTTGGGTGTTTCCTTCGATCCATTCCGAGAGCCCTTCAGCCAGCTGCTTATTCTCCAGATGCCCATAGTGTCCGCTGATTCTTTTTTTCAGATACCAAGGGTAGGGTCCATTCCATAACCGCTCATCATCATAATTCGCTTCAACGACAAAGGCATCACACCCTTTCAGATGCTGATGCATTTCTGCGGTGATTCTGCCACTATCAGTGGCGATTCCGACGGCTAGATCCCCTCTATCTTGCCGTTTAGGCCGCGTGACCTTCAATCCGTAACTTTCTCGACTATCGTGAGACGTTGGGTAGAGCAAGACATTCAGCCCTGCACAGGAAAATGAGTCTTGAACATCAACTTGCTGGTTTTCCGCGATCTTGCCCAGGGAAGGACGCATTGCTTTCCACAACCCGGTAGTGGCATAGATCGGTATCTTTAATTTACGGGCGAGCACACCCACTCCACGGATATGGTCCACATGTTCATGGGTGACCACAATCCCTTCAATTTCCGAGTACGGTATGTTTACGTGCGAGAGGTTATGTAAGAGACTCTTACCACTGATCCCGCAATCCACTAGCAGATGCCTGTTGTCCTCTCCCACGAGAATTGCGTTTCCTGAACTACCGCTCGCTAGTGTTGTAAAATGCAATTTGTAGTTCCTCCAATCCAGTTAATAAATTATATCAAAAAATTCAAACGAGGGTAATTGCTTATGTGAACATCTTAGTAAAAGTAGAGGCACGATGCATCGTGCCCTTACTTCCCCGTTTTCAATGTAGGATTTGACATACCGTTCGTTGCTGGATTTGAGGTCCCATTGTTCGAAGAGGCTTTGATTTGGCTTTGAGCCTCGCTGATCATCGCTTGGATCTGCGCTTTATCCGAACTATTCTGAGCCAAAGGCAGGGCCTTTTGCCACTGATTGAGGGCTCCAGTCCAATCTTGCTTTGCTTCAGAGAGGAAAATACCGTAGTTAATCAAAGCATTAATAAAATCTGGTTTAATGGCTAAAGCCTCATTAAAACTTTTTTCTGCTAAATCATTATCCCCACTTTTAAAGGCAGCAGTGGCCATGTCCACCATAACATTAATGTCTTTATTTGTTTTCAATACATTTTGGTAAGCCTCAACCGCATGTTTATAATTTTCTTTAGTCTCAGCAATTGCAACCGTTTCGGCTTCTGCCCCCGCATTATAATATTCATTTCCCAAGGCGGTTTGCAGAGGTATATTTCCAGGATCTAGCTTGGCTTGCTTAACCATCGCTTCAAGACGCGCTTTTGTGGCTTGATAATCTGCAACAGGGTTGGCCGCCTGCGTCGTAGCGTTCGAATTGGTTGAGGGCACGCCACCACCGCTAAAAAACATGGCGCCTCCCGACGCAACCATGGCAATAATAATTAGAATAACAAGAACCCACGCAAAAAAAGTGTGCTGTTTTTTCTTCAAACTGTTGCCCCCCTTGACCATTTAATTCCAATAACTATTGTAACATACCTGCGCAAACCATCCAATCTTTAATCTTTAGGCGCCAATAGCTACGAAGTGACATCAAGCCTCTACGCGGTTAACGTTAACAGCGAACTTCGGGAACGGAAGCTGCAACTGATAAACAATTTGTGTTTTGTTGAATCTCTTTGATTTTTACATAAAAAGCAACTTCTAACCGTTTTTTCTGAAGCTCGCACCCCAAAGCATAAACCTCTGTCAGCTGTTGGGTAAAAGCCACGTTCGCAGCATGACATCCTCCGCTGCAGGCATAGCGTGCCCAACACTCCCGGCAAGTCGATTTAGCATAGACATTTGCTGAGCGAAAATCCTTAACCACCTCGGATTTGAGTTGATGAGGATGTTCATCATATAGTGAACCCAATTTATAAGCTTCCTGCCCTACAAACTGATGACAGGGATAAAGATCTCCCTCTGGGGAAATCGCCACATATTCATGACCGGCTCCGCATCCGGAAAGCCGTTTGATTAAACAAGGTCCCTGATCCAATGCGACATTGAAATGAAAAAAGTTAAAATCTCGTTCTTGCGCACGGCGCATTAATAATTCCTCTCCGAGGCGATCATACGCTGCTCGGATTTTATCCAGATCTCCTTCTTGGAAGGCATACGCGTCCTTCGGACCAGCTACGACCGGTTCCATGGAAATCTGTTTTATCCCTAGATCCGCCATGTGCAAAACATCGCGATCAAAATCTAAATTAAAATGCGTATACGTTCCCCGAACATAGTAATAAGTCCCGATTGCGTAAGGCGAGCTTTCCGGACGCTTAGTTGTAAACTGCTTGATTAGAGGGGCAACTTTGGCATAACTTCCCTTACCATTCGCATAGGGCCGCATCCGGTCATGAACTTCCGGGCGTCCGTCTAAGCTCAAGACCACACTAATCTCCTCTTGTTCGAGATAATTTTGAATTTCTTCATTAAGTAATACAACGTTCGTAGTCAGCGTAAACTTGATGGTTTTATTCTTAGCTGCCGCTGCTTCCCTACCATATTGAACCAGAGCCTTAACTACTCCGAAATTAAGCAGCGGTTCCCCGCCAAAGAAATCAACTTCGCAATGACTCCTGTGCCCTGATGAATCCAAGACAAAGTCGATACCCCTTTTACCCGTCTCTAAATCCATCAACGTCCTGCTGCCTCCAAAGGCCCCAGTTCCGGCAAAACAATATTGGCAACGCAAATTACAATCATGCGCCACGTGTAGGCAAATAGCCTTGACAATTGGCTTCTCTGGATAGTTCGGCGTTATTACCTCTGCCTCCTCCGCAAAAAGCGTCCCTTCTTTGCGGAGTTCTTCCATTTCCGCCAGGATCTCTGCCAGTTCTTCCTCCGCAAGAGCTGGTTTTCCCGTTTGAGCAAAGACCTGATTAATGCCCTCGTGAGTAATCTTTTCCTCTCGCTCTTGTAGAGCCTCGCTTGCCTTGAGAACATTAAATGTCCTCTCGTCCAGCAAATGCAGGGAACCGGAATTGACGTCATGAGCTATAAATAAATCACCTTGCCGATAACTATGGACATTTGCCTTAATGCGATACCCCTTATGATTTAATAAATCCAACACCCAGATCCGCTCTCTTTCTTGCTAACCTTATAAATTCTTCAACTACTATAAATAGAAACAGAACCCAGCCCGTGAGCGGGGCGGGTTCTGAAATTCCAGGTTTGAATTTAGCCAACGCGCTTAGGCACATTCAAGAAAATAACCGGTCAATCTGCCAGTCTATTTTGTGTCATACTGCGTCGGTATGTTCACCTAATAGCCCCGCTATGAGGTAAACATACCTCCTTGTCTGACCCAAAATATCCTTGGCATCTTGACTTGTTATTTTCTTTCATATGCCTTATTTAACACACACTTGGTTACCAACCGTGCACGATGTCTTGCAAGCAGACTGACATGAGGTCTGACACTGACCGCAGCCTCCGGTCTTTACCGTAGCACTTAGGTTTGCTTTCACAATGGTCTGAATGTGTTTTGCCATTCAGAGACCCTCCTCTCGAGACTTACATCATTTAATTCATTATCGATTATAACACAAAGATAAGGAAAAAGGAAAAACATAGTGCATTTAAACTGTCACTTTGTTATTTGAAAAAATTCATTTTCTAACCGTCCGCTTGAATAACATTTAGCCACTTCGAGGAATTGAAAGAAATGTGGATATAACAATATGTAATCCGCCAATTTTTGAATTTTTAGCAAAAATCTTGACACATTTGCCGAATGACGCATATAATGAAGTGTACTGAAAATCTAATTCTCTGTTAGGTGAGGCTCCTGCATAAACATAAGCCACTGCCCAGAAATGTCGAGAGACACCAATGGGTAGAACAGGTACTACCGGCATAAGGTTTTACTTAATGTGGCTGAGCAAACTCTACGCTATGCAGTGCTAAAGCTCAACGAGTAGGGAGGTCCTAACCGTTTGTGTTTAAGACCTTCTATTTTGTAATAGAGGTCTTTTTCTTTTTTCCTACTTATTATAATCTTCCTTTTGGGAGAATTTAAAGGAGGTGGTTTTATGGATTCTGGCCCTCATCATTCGTGTAATTTTAGCCTCAACCCGAACGAAGTCATTTTGACTGTAGGTGCCGGGCTCCATTTCTCAAAGGAGGGAAGTAAATGAATGAATTGAAAGTATTAGGGGAATTTTATTTCAGTCAGTTATCCAAAAAGCCAATCTGGGATGCCAAGGGACATCGGGTCGGTCGATTGCTGGACATGACTATGCGCTGGGACAATATCTCTCCCCAGGTTACCGGCATTCAATATGCCAAAGGGCTTCATGCCCTAATTCCCATCGAATGGGTCGTTTCCTGGGATGCAGACGGTCTGCGCCTCAATACCTCTTTCGACCCCTTATTAACCTGCCCGATGCATGAAGAAGAAACGTTGATTGGCAAATGGTTGTTAGATAAACAAATTATTGATTTAGAAGGCTCTAAACTGGTACGAGTGAATGATATCGCCTTATCCTTAGTGTCCCGTGAGGGTCGCCAATACCTTGTTTTAGTTGCTGTGGATATTGGTGTCCGTGGTTTATTCCGCCGCTTGGGTGTTGAGTTTTTACTGAGCCGGATTGCGAATAACTTTGTGGGTTGCCAATATATTAAACCTTTAGAAAATCGGACCTCAGACCTCCAACTTACTAGAGAAAAAGAACAACTACGTCAACTCCATCCTGCGGATATCGCTGACATTATTGAAACTATGGGCTATAGACAACGGGCAAATTTTCTCGATACACTGGATTCTCAACAAGCAATCGAAGCGTTAACTGAGATGGAATTGGATGCCCAAGTGGAAATGATTAATCAGATGGACGAAGACCGAGCTTCTGATATCCTCGAAGAAATGCCTCCGGACGAAGCAGCGGATATTCTAAGCGAGTTATCTTTAGAGAAGTCTGAAGAACTTCTGCGCTTAATGGAATCTGATGATGCTGAGGACGTCCGAGAATTAATGCAATATGAGGAAGACACTGCCGGTTCACTGATGACCACGGAATACATCGGCCTACCCTTCTGGCTTACCGCTGAACAAGCCATTAATGAATTAAGGCGCTTAGCTCCTGAAGCAGAGACCATCTATTATGTCTATGTGGTCGATGAACAAGAAACACTTGAAGGTGTTCTTTCACTACGCCAACTGATCATTGCTTCTCCTGAAACGCCGCTTAAAGAGTTAATGCATAAGAAAATTGTAAAAATCTCTCCGTATGACGATCACGAAAAAGTAGCTGATATCATCCACAAATATGGACTACTTGCGGCTCCGGTTGTCAATGATCGCGATCAAATCTTGGGAATCATCACGGTGGACGATGTCTTAGAACTATTAATGCCGGAGCGCCCTCGTGGAGAAATCCTCTCTAGTCTGATCGCCCTCCGTCACCAACCGAAAGGAGGGCATAACGAATGAGCGTAAAAGTACGTTTCGCCCTGTTCTTTGCCGTAATGGGTCCAGGAATGGTTACCGCCTTTGCCGATAATGATGCCGGTGGCATCGCCACCTATGCAGCAGCCGGTGCTAAATTCGGCTATGCACTTATCTTTACCATGCTTGTCAGCACGGTGCTTCTGGCCATTGCTCAAGAAATCTCCGCGCGCACAGGAGCTGTAACTGGTCGAGGACTAGCGGACCTAATTCGAGAAAACTACGGCGTCAAATGGACTTTCTTTGCCATGAGTGTTCTTCTAATCGCCAATCTAGGGACCACTGCTTCTGAGTTTTCCGGGATTGCCACAAGCTTTGAAATTTTCGGGATAAGTAAGTATCTCGCTGTACCAGCCATGGCCTTTATTATTTGGTGGCTTGTCACTAAGACAGATTACGGTAAAATGGAGAAGATCCTCCTCCTCCTCTGCCTGACATTTTTCAGCTATGTTATCTCCGGAATTATAGTTCATCCGCCCTGGCATCAAGTCTTTGTCGAATCCATTACCCCCACCTTCTCTGGAAGCCCAGCTTTTTTACTGATGGCCATCGGGGTAATCGGAACAACCATTACACCTTGGGGACAGTTCTATGTCCAGTCTTCAGTGGTGGATAAAGGAATTACCGCCAAGGATTATCATTATACACGCTGGGATGTTTTAATCGGGAGTTTTTTTACGGGACTCATTGCCTTCTTTATTATTGTAGCCACCGCTGCGACGCTCTTCATCAACAAGATCCCCATTGAAACGGCCAAAGATGTTGCCATCGCGTTAAAACCGCTAGCCGGACAATATGCCACGTTCCTGTTTGCCTTCGGTTTACTCGGTGCTTCCATGCTGGCCGCCTTTGTGCTTCCTTTAAGTACCGCTTATGCGGTCTGCGAAGCGTTCGGTTTTGAACATGGGATTAGTAAATCCCATAAAGAAGCACCGGTGTTTTTTTGGCTTTATACCGTCCTCATCGTTTTGGGGGCAGCTATTGTTTTGTGGCCTAATTTGTCCTTGTATAACGTTATGTTGACCACTCAAGTCGTTAATGGGGTTCTTTTACCCCCCATCCTCATCTTCATGGTGCTGCTCGCCAGTAAGAAAAGCATTATGGGTGATTATGTAAATACAAAATTTTTCAATGTCATAGCTTGGGCCTTTACCTTTATCTTGATTTTTCTTACCTTGCTTTTACTTGTATCGACCTTATTTCCTGAGTCTGTAAGTATCTTGTTTAGGTTTTTAGGATTATAGCCAGTTCTATAGGCAGAAGAGGACTCCTCAGTTTTGAGGAGTCCTCTTGATTACTTCAGTTTCCAATTTGAACTCAGTTAGGCTTTGTTGAGCATTTAGCTTGTGGAAATCCCTTCGTTGTATGATAGGTAGATCGCATCTACCTATCATACAACGATTTTAATATCCGCACCGATTACTCCGGTAATCTTACCTGCGGCATCTTTAATTGGTAAGGAGACCGTCACACAGGGAGCATTGGTAATGGCGGAAATATAGACGGAAGACACATATCTTTTACCGTTCTTGGCCTGTTTAAACCATTCTCGCACGTTAGCGTTCGCAATCTGCGCTGGCGGGTTAGAATAGACAAATTGGCCGTGACTGTCATTAAACCACACTGCTTCAATAAAATCATTGTCTTTCAAGACTTCGTCCAGTAAGCCTCTGCTTTGCGTATTCGATTGAACTATTAAACCATCTGTTTTCAGCAATAAAAGTTGGATGACACTCTCTGCCGTTTTTAAGAGAACTTGTTGATTTTCATCAATTAAATTGTGTTCCGACGCAATCAATCCCGCTAGTCCCATTTCGGCATCTGAAAGATTTTGAGCAAGAATCTCAATATTGGCTAAGTTTAAATTTTGCCGACCTATAGCCAAAGAAATATCGGAAAAGCGGTTATTAACCTCTCGGAAACTTTCTTCTACTGCATCAACCTGCTGTCCTATTTCGATGGCGTATTCATATTGGGTTCCAGTGACTTCAAGAATTACTTGGAGTAAATCTTGTACTTTTTCATGAGATGAGTTAATTTCGGTCAACCCAGTTTCCACACTTTTGGAAAGATCAACACAGTTTTGAACAAAGCCACGATTGCGCCCCATAGTTTCTGTTACGTTATTTACTTCTTTGGTCATTTTCAAAACTAGCTGACTGATTTGCGAAACAGCGTGTTTACTGTTATCAGCTAGGGTTCGGATCTCTTGCGCCACGACACCGAAACCCGCTCCATGTTCCCCTGCGCGAGCTGCTTCAATCGATGCATTGAGCGCCAATAGCTGTGTCTGATTTGCGATATTATCTACAGCACTTAAAATGCCACTGATTGCGTGGAATGTTTCTTGAAACTGATTGATGGACGCCACTGCTTCCAGAGTAGAATTCTCAACTTGCTTTACGCCAGTCAATATATCCACGATTTGGGTTAGCCCTGTCTCAATATCTTTTTCTGACTCTGAACCGGCAATCCGAACTTGGCGGGAAATACTGTCTATGCTTTCTAAAGCAGCGACCAGTTCTTTCAGCGTTGAGATAGCCTTAATTAAACTCTTTTGACTGCTGTCATTAACTTGTACAATATCTTGGGCCTCCGCAGATAGTTGCCGAGCAAACGTGTGACTTTCACTTAAAGTAACTGTAAGTTGTTGTGCTGAGGCGGATATCTGACTTGCTGACACTTGAACTCCAAAATTCTTCTTACGCAATTTCTTCTCAAAGCTCTTCATTGGCTGCATAATGTATTTAAACAATCGTCCGTATCCTTTTGTAGAAAAGTCGGGCATAGGGTTTCCATTCTGGATGGCCGCGATAAGCTCTTGCCACTGAGTTTGAAAGCGTTGCTCCCGACGATAAGCCCAAAAGATCATTAGTATAACTAACAAGATATATACTATCATTCGCACCCACCAGACAGGAACCAACTTGGATTCAAAGTAAAGAGCCGATATTAGGGCTAAAGAAATAAACCAATTCACGTTCATGACTATAGATACCTCCTTTGTAAAATTAAAATTTGTTTCAGCTAGGTAGCAACCTGTCAAGACGTTGTTGCTGGTTATCACAATCAATTAAACTTAAAAAACTGTTGACTACTATTGGGCAGAATTGTTTATTCATGTTTTCCTCAATTTTCTGAACAGCCGTAGAAATGTTGGAACCTTTCTTGTAGGCCCGGTCAGAAGTTATAGCATCAAAAGCGTCCGCCACTGCAATAATTCTGGCGAAAAGAGGTATTTGGTCTCCCTGTACACCCGCAGGATAACCTTTGCCATCATATCTTTCATGATGATAATGGATACCTGCCAAAACTTCTTCTACCATTTGTAAAGGTTGTAATATTTTTACCCCGATACGAGGGTGTTGTTTAATATTGTCATATTCCTCAGGGGTTAAACGACTGTCTTTATTAAGAATATCCTCACAGATGCCAATTTTCCCGATATCATGCAGGAGGGCTGCAATTTTCAGATTATAAATTTGCCTTTCTGGTAATAACATATGATGACCAAGCTTGACAGCCATTGTGGCCACTCTTTCAGAATGTCCTACGGTATAAGTGTCTTTTGCTTCAATCGCCCTAGCAAACGCATAGATCGAATTATGATAGTAGGACTGATATTTCCGGGAGAGGAAAAGAATCTCTACATTTGACGCCACATAATCCGCAGCAATCATTAAGTACCATAAGTCTTTTTTGCTAAAACCTTTCATATTGACTTTATCGTAGACGGTTAAAGTACCATATACCCGACTTTCATGAAGGATGGGAACAGATAATAGATTATAAAGAATTAATTTAGTATGGTTTATAAATCGTCCGTCTGTATTAACATTAGCTATGTTACAGCTTTTCCTATTCTTAAATACCCAGCCGGCAATTCCTGAATCGCTATCTAACAAAGGGCTTGGCAAATCATTGATGTCAAAGCCAAAGCAACTATTGATCTCCAGCTTGTCATTAGATGGATTATATATTCGAAGAATACATCCCTTGGCTCGGAGTATTTTAGCTGTTGATTGGGCCAAGGAAGAGAAATTTGGCCGCGTGTCATTTTGAATTGCTGAGTCTAAAAAATAGTCTTCATAATAATGCTCTGATTGTAATACTTTAGACACACATTTCACCTCAAAAATAAAAAGCCTCTCAAAAATGAGAGGCTTCGTTGCCATAAATTGCACTACTGGGGGTCTTGTCAATAAGTTTACTATATCACCAAACACGAAGCAACTTATGCATGTCATGTATTTTGTATATTATTTTCAGATCAACTGCTACTCAGTGTCAAGCTGACATAACTTGTCTACTTTTGTCATTTCCTGCCGAGGCAATGAGGTATTGACAACTCCACATGGGATTCTCTTTGTCAACTTATAATTGATGAAAAGGTCTAGAATTCGGAACTACTGTTCATCGGAAAAACAGTACGAAGGCAACCTTTATCAAGACGTGGGAATTTCACAGAAAGTTTCTTCATGAAGATGCGATCTAAACCAAGCTCATAAGACGCTGCTCCCAGCATAATAATTATAAGAAACCCAAGAACCATCTGAGGATTTGTTGAAACTGTACCGGTTAGTAAGTAAGCAAAATTCATCATCGCTGCCAAAATAGCGGCTAGAATTGTAAACAAACCTAGAATAAGGCCAATTCCAACAAGAACTTCTCCGCTTTTTACCACAAAGGCAAAGATTCCTGCGTTTGGCAGAAAAACATGGCTAATTAACCAGCCCCAAGTATCACTAACGTTGGCATGAGTAGCTGCGGCGGCACCCTTAGAAGCGAGTAAGGCGTCATGCGTTTGCGCCAGGCCGCCTTTGAGGAACCCAGCTACAGCCTTGGAATCAAAGCCGGTTTGCCATTTCTCAATGCCAGCGATCAAGAAGGCATACCCTAAATAGAGACGGAGAAGCAGGGCGATTATAGCCTTGATAGGATGTTTCATGTCTTAGTCCCCCTTTTGTTCATTCAAACGTCGATTTCCATGTAGCTGCTGCTTTCATTTTCGATTGCTCTTTTGCTCTAATTCTTCATATTCTTTATATATTCTCTTAAAAAGAAGAAAATCCTTTCTATTGTTCAAAAAAAGTACACGTTTTGACTGTTCTCTTCTGGTTGATGAAATATAAGAACAGCGTCTTAGCTTAAATATTGGCTCAGATTGGATTACCTACGTCATTTGCAGTATTATGTTGAAGTAACATAGTCATTTATAATAAATCTGGGAGGTATTTGGTATGAGAGTATTAGTCAGAGAACCGATCAATCAACCTTTACAATTGAAAGAAATTGAAGGCACAATTGAGGACTTTCAAGAGTTAATCGGAGAGTCCATTGAAATTGTACCGATCACAGATGAAATAGTTTGCTTATGTAATGAGAAAGGTGCATCTCAAAACCTAGGAAATAATTTTCATGATGATCGGTCAGGTTGGATCGTTGGGACGTGCGTATTTACTTCAACAAATAACAAAGAGTTCACTTCGCTGTCTGATAAGCAAATAGGGTACATAGCAGAATATATTGGTTTCCCTGTAGTCTGAGAAAAGACTGTTTTAATTGCATTCTGAGCGGAGTATTTAACCTAATATAGAGAGTGACTAAGAGTAGTCTGAGATAGGCTACTCTTTATTTTACCCGTATCCTTACCCTATGAAGTGTTAGGCACTATTCGCAATATTTATTGAAATTCAGGACGTACTTTGGAACGAGGGAGGTAGACATTTATTTTTAATCAAATTTTGTAACTATTCAGGTCGCCTATGAGATCAGCCATTTAGTGCTGGACTCATGGCGGCTTTTCATTTATTATTGAACTATGATGGAAATAACGATTCAAGGACGACTACTTACTGAAAAAGAGATCGAATGGATTCGAA
>JARLHW010000233.1 GCA_031292075.1 Desulfosporosinus sp. | reverse complement strand
TGCCAAAATATTAAAAAGGCTAATACTCATCTGAGTATTAGCCTTTATCGTGACGCCAAAACTATTCTTACTGGTTTAACTTTCGGTTCTCGTTCATCGGTTCCAACATGTAACGGCTCCAGCCCAACGCCGACCAGAATAGTTTCAATGATGCATTTTTCTTGAGTAGTCATACTTGCTTCCTTCTACCTCCCTTTTTGGTTTGCTTGGTGCAGTCTATTCAATGAACCTCCTCGCCGTTACGATAATAACATAAATACAAGTAGTGAATAAACGGTAAATTTTAGAATGCTACTTGATAGCGATCCGCATACGGTAACAAAAATCTATTTTGAATTCGCTACTACCAAATATTTCCGTCATACGTTCTTCGAAGGATGTTAAATATGGCTTGATTTCATTTATGTTAGCCTTGAGGATAGCCTGTAGCCCTCCTTGACTTAAAGCAAGACCAACCAGTCTCTGTGCATTGCAATTCTCACTATTTGAAAAGACTACTTCTCTTACATATCGGAACTTTCCACTGTGTTCTAAATTTGATAGATGTCTGGCTTTGTCCCATCTCACAAAGCTATCTTTAATATTGGGATGTGTAGACTCAATACCCTTTACTTTCTCAGAAAGTTTGTTATATTCAAGCTCCGCTTCCCAATTACATACAGGCGGCCAGTCATAATCATATACTGCAAAAACGCCTCCTTTTTTTAAAATTCTCGATACTTCATCTATAGTCGCTTCTGGGTTCATCCAGTGAAATGATTGAGAACATGTAATAACATCAGCACAACTATTGTCTAATCCAGTCTTATCAGAAAATGTAGAAATAAAGGTAACATTATCCAAAATAGATGAATTATTTTTTGCTATTTTTAGCATATCTGTACTTGGCTCTATTCCGATTACCTTACTGCTCACATCACTCCAAAGTATTGTGGAAAGACCAGTACCGCATCCCATATCTACAACAAGCGATGGAGTATGACCTAAATAGTTTAACAATATTTCCTTTACCTTTTCAGGGCATCTAGGTCTTGCTTTATCGTAAACATCCGCAAAGCCAAGAAACCTATCTGCATTAAGTTGTAGGTTTTCAAGCATTAGTTCATCATCCTTTCAAAGTTTCAATGATACACTTTTCTTGTGCTGTCATACTACCTTCTTTTAGCCTCCTCTCTAAGGTTATTTACCCAAGTTTTTAAGTTAGCCAACTTGCGGTTACTATAAATATAACATTAATATGTGAAGTTAAGTAATGAAAGTCGTTAAGATAAAGTTAAACTTCTGTAAAAATATTTAAAAGGTTAGGCTAGACTATTTTATTGGATTGGTATTCTGGCAACTACCTATTAATAGACCATTTTATTTAATATTTATCACTAATTCTACCAGTTTATCAATTTCCGGCTTGGTGATTTGTGCATCGGCTCCAACGCTTAAACCTTGATGTTTTAACACTTCATTAGCTATAGAAGAAAATAAAATAACGGGTATTTGTTTTAATTTCGAATTGCTTTTAATTTGTTTAGTTAAGGTTAGACCATCCATTATGGGCATTTCTATATCAGTAATAACACAATGTATCTCATTGATTGAACAAGTTTGCAGATAGTCTAGTGCCTCCTTGCCGTTACCGAATTTATCCACAGTAGCCCCAGCTTTTAACAGAGATTCATTCACGATTTTTAATAAGAAGGTTGAGTCCTCTACCACCACAAGTTTTTTTCCTTCCAGTCCTTTTGTGGCCTTAGATTCTTTTAAAGCCAAGGAGGTGTCAATGTCAGCTAGTATTTTTTCGAAATCAAGCATTAAAATGATTTCATCGTTATTTGTTCTAACAGTGCCAGTGATCGGTGTTTCGTTATGGCTTAAAAGAATCGAGGACGGTGTTTCGATCTCTTTCCAGGAAAGTCTTCTTATCCCACTGACGGAACTTACCTGAACTGCAAAATCACTATTATTAATATTAATTAGAATTAAAAATCTCTCTTTTGACGTCTTTGGACAATCTTGGTTGAGGGTTCTAATTAAATCTAAAACAGGAATGACTCTTCCTCTATAGTTAATGACTCCTTTGATATTTTTATTGGAATTTGGAATTTCAGTAATTGGCTGGTATGCAAGAATACATTCTACCTTGGCAACATTAACGCCTAACACACTGTCTCCTACTTTAAAGATTACAATTTCTAATTCATTGATGCCACTTTCCAAGAGGATATCATGTTTCATTTTGTAAAAACTCCTTTATCTAATTAATTAGCTTAGATGAATACCGCCGTAAAAGTCGCTCGTGTAGGTTCCGGAAGGAGATTCGCAGTAGTCGCCGGAGGTTTAGAAATCCTATTTAATCGATCTACACCAGCCGTTCCACACTAACCCGATTACGTCCTTCATGTTTTGAATGGTAAAGAGCCCGATCAGCAGCCAAAATCAAATCATCTGGTGTGTCAGCTTGTCCCGGGAATCTAGTTACAACCCCAATACTCACTGTGACATGATCCGCAATCATGGAATTAATATGCATAATGTTTGCGGCTTCAATACGGACCCTCAATTCCTCAGCTATCATGGCAGCCCCTACATCGTCGGTATTTGGCAAAACCACGGCAAACTCTTCTCCTCCATAACGTGCCGTAAAATCCCCGGGACGTTTCAAAACCTGTCTAAGAGTAGATGCAACTTTTTTTAAACAATCATCACCTTTAAGGTGACCATAAGTGTCATTAAATGCTTTAAAATAGTCAATGTCTAGTATAATCAACGAAAGCGGACTATTTTCTCGCTTGGACCGCCTACACTCTTGAAGCAATCCCTCATCAAAGCGTCGGCGATTAGCTATCCCTGTCAGCCCATCTATAAACGAAAGATTCTGCAACCTCTCATTAGCCGCTTTTAATTGACACGTGACTTCAAGCAGTTCTGCTTCTCGCGCTTTTCGTCGATACGTCTCATATTTTAATTTCAATGCAGAACGTACCCGTGCTAACAACTCCACCCTATCGAGAGGTTTTTTAATGTAGTCCATAGCCCCTGCGGAAAAAGCCAGTTGCAGACCGTCTATTTCCGTTGTAGCGGTTACCATTATCACTGGTACATCTACTAGCCATTCTCTCTTCTTAACATTCCGGCATGCCTCTATCCCGTCAATCTCTGGCATTACGACATCCATTAAAATTAAATCAATTTCGACTATCCCTCGTTCTAAATGACCATCCACTAGCTCATAAAGCTCCGTAGCTGACTGGACGGTGATAATATCTAAATAACCCGCAGACATAAGAAAAGCTTTTAGCACCTCTAAACTGAAAATCGTATCATCCACAATAATTATAGCCATTTTCTCTTCCTTCCTCCCTCCCTACCTTTTCTACTGCCCTATCTCGAAAACTTAGTAAGATTAGATTTTCCGCCCAGTCAGGTAGTCCTGTAGTTCATGGGTCTTTTCAAATCTCCATTATGATGTATAACGAATTGTCTGTATATGGTAATAACTCCACATTCAAAACTTATGCTTTAAATTCTATAAAAAAGTCATTGCTAACTTATACTGTTGCAATGACTTTTTAGTATCTACTAAAGATACTTACAGTTTAAACATTGTTACACTACACTGAAAGTCAGTTGCCATTTGAGCAAGAGAGCGTGCCGCCATACGAATTTCCTCCATAGAAGCACTCTGTTCCTCAGTCCCCGCCACAACATTTTCCAAACTGCCTGCAGTTTCCTTAGGAATGTTAGCAACCTCCATGATTGAGGAAACGATTATCTCAGTACTTGCTCCAACCTTCTCAACTACGTCGGCAACAGCTTGGGCTTGTTGTGAAAAGTCGTTAACGCCTTGCAAAATATCTCGGAATGCTTCACCCGCAGAGTTAACCATGGTAATCCCGTCTTCGACTGCAGCAGTTCCATCGTTCATCGTCTTAACTGCTTTAGTGGTTTCTTTTTGAATCTCATTAACCAATCCACTAATTTTTCCGGCTGCTTCACTTGACTGTTCAGCAAGTTTTCGAACCTCGTCTGCGACAACTGCAAACCCTCTTCCCTGTTCGCCTGCTCGTGCCGCTTCGATCGCTGCATTGAGAGCAAGGAGATTCGTTTGAGCAGCAATGTTGGTTATTAGGGCAACTATTTCACCAATTTCCCCAGATTTTATCCCCAGGCTATTCACAACATCTGCAGCCTCTGTGACCTTACTACTAATTGCTTGCATCTCGTCGACGGCTTTTCTTACAACCTGATTCCCCGTAACCGCCTTTTCCGATGTTGTGAATGATCCTGCTGTAACCATTTGGATATCTTGAGTAATAGTGCGCATATGCACGGAAACTAACTGGGCAGACTGTGCCGTATCATCGACACCCTCTAGTTTTTGTTTAATCCCCTCAGATACTTCCTGAATGGAATATACAATTTGTTCTGTGGTCTTACTGCCCTCGTCAGCGCTGGCAGTCAACTCTTCTGCCGAGGCGGCTAACTGCTGTGAGCTGTTTACGATCCCCTCAATAATTTCTTTAAAATTCCCCATCATTGTGTTGAGGTTCTCCGTCATCTGCCCAAACTCATCTTTAGATCGAACCACAATACTTTTGCTAAGATCACCTTGAACAATAGCCGCCGCGAACTGATTGACCAGTTTTATATTTTTAACAATATATCGACTATATAGAAGCAGTACCGTCACTATGACCGCGATTGCCAAGACAAAGATCATGAACATTCGGTACAATAAAGCATTCAACGGAGCGGATAAATCGGTCTCCGAAACGTCAATTGCCAGAGTCCAGCCAAATCCCGGAACGGGTGCATAATAAACCCTTCTTGCTCCTCCGCTGAAGTACGTAAACATTCCTTCTTTACCATTTAACATAGTTTTGGCTGCTTCACTCAAGCTTTTATTAGGGTCTTCCGTGATCTTACCTTTCATTACTTTGCTTTGGTCTGGATTGGCCAGATATTGCCCTTCTTTATTCAAAAGGAATACATTTGCCTTAATGTTTAAATGAATATCACTAATTAATTTCTGCAATGTGACAAAATCAAGATCCCCTGTAACTACGCCCTTGAAATTCCCTTGCTCATCATAAAATGGAGCACTAGTTGTTATCATAGTAACCTTCGTTGCGTCATCGTAATAGGGATCTGTCCAAGCAATTTTCTGTTTTGAATTCTTGCCAAGCTTATACCAAGCCTGATTAGGGTAGTCATATTGTTCGGTTTCATATTCCTCCGTAAAGACCTGCTTATCTTTATCCTTGTATGCGTATGGTCCGAAATATTTTAAGTCATTTTTATAAGTAAAAGGCTCATACCACACTCCAGCTCCAAACGTCACACTACTTGCTGCTACAGTTTTCTCAAGTAAGCTAGTATATTGATCTGTATCTAAACTGGTACCTGCGGATTCTACCGTACTGACTAGGCCTTGAACTAAAGTACTATGTTCTGAGAGTTGTTTATCTATATCACTAATTGTTCCCCCTAACTTAGCAGTCATCTTATTTTGGATCTCATTGTTCAGAAGTGACTCTGAATACTTATAGCTTATTGCCGTCATAGCTACTAAGGTAAGTATTATTAAGGGTAAAATAGTAAGTAATGTCTTACCTCGAATACTAGAAATATTAAAAAATCTCTTGCGCATAACATCAACTCTTTCGTAAATAGTATTTTTTCTTTTCAGTCCGCGACATATCTTTTTCAAGTTTTCCATAAGCTTCCGTATTTCGGTTTCACAAACCCTTTCATCGTCATGTACTTAACCAGCAATGACATGACATGACATGACATGACATGACATGACATAATATTATATAGATTATCATGTCATTGTTAGGCCCCTGCTAAGACAATGTAAGATCCAGGTTAATTTTCGACTGCATATTATTTCGACGCCTTCGTGATAGCCTCAACTACACGATTCATTTCAAAGGGTTTAACAATAAAATCTTTGGCTCCAGCCTGAATCGCTTCAATAACCATGGATTGTTGGCCCATTGCGCTGCACATGATAACGCGGGCTCCCGCATCTCGTTTACGAATTTCTTTCAACGCTTGGATGCCATCCATTTCCGGCATAGTAATATCCATAGTTGTTAAGTGCGGTTGTAATTCCATATATTTTCTCACGGCAACCGCCCCATTTTCTGCTTCCCCAACTACGGTAAAACCATTCTTAGTCAAAATATCCTTCAGCATCATTCGCATAAATGCGGCATCATCGACAATCATTATGGTAGTACTCACTCAAACTTCCTCCCCACACTTGAGCTTCATTCGTCCTAAAGCATTCATAATATCCATAACGTGAATCAGACGTCTCGTCCGTATACTTTAAAGTTGTGCCTCTTCTTCGTCGACCATCTGTTGGGTTAAGAATAGTCATGAATGAGCTACATAGCCGATCACTCATTCATGACTATTCACCACACATAATTTGATCATGATCCAAGAGAATGATCAATCGCACGCCTATTTTACCAACTCCACGTATACACTGATAGTCCATGCCCAACATAATCGGTAGCGATGGCTCAATGCAATCACTGTCTATTCGCAAGACTTCCGTAACCGCATCCACTCGAATCCCAAAGACTTTCGATTGAACTTGCAAGATAATAATTCGACTGAGGTCGGTTTCTTCCACGAGGGGCATGCCAAAACGAGTACGCAAACTGATTATCGGAATTACATTTCCCCGCAAATTAATAACACCTTCTACATAGGTCGGGGCTTTAGGTACCCGTGTAATAGCCGGAATGCGGATAATTTCCTGGACACGTATAATATCGACGCCATATTCTTCAGACCCTAAGCTAAAGGTGACTAATTGCTCTTCCGCCATTAAACTTCCCTCCCCCAAATCGATGTCGTGGTGAAACCACAAACCAAAATATCGGACTTTAATTATTTGTGAGTGACTAAGACGTCTTGAAGTAGAGATCCTATATCGAGAATCAACGTAACCTTGCCATCTCCGAGAATTGTAGCCCCGGCGATTCCGGGTAGATTATTGAGAAAATCGCCTAACGACTTAATCACAACTTCTTGTTGTCCACGCAGTTCATTTACAATAAGCCCCAGTGCTTTATCTCCAAAGCCTACAACGACAACAAAGACCTCGTTACTTGTGGTTTCTGGAAACGGAAGGTCAAATTTTTCTAGTAAAGAAATCAAAGGTAACGTGTTCCCACGGAGTTGAACCATCGGCAACCCCCCGACCGTTTTAATATCCGTCCGATTAACCAGAAGAGTCTCTAAAACAGAAGAGAGTGGAACTGCATAAATTTCTTCCCCAACTTCAACGAGAAGCGCCTGAATGATCGCCAATGTCAAAGGCAATCGGATAGTAAAGGTGGTTCCCTTCCCTTTACGGGTTTTGATGTCAACCATTCCTCCTAGATCGTTCAGAGCCTTCTTCACAACATCCATCCCAACACCCCGACCTGAAATATCGGTCACTTTATCTGCCGTACTAAAGCCTGGAAAGAAGATAAGATTGGCGAGTTCGTTTTCTGAGAGTTCTTCTCGCTCTCCGATCATGCCTTTTGAAACCGCTATATTCCGAATTCTATTGAGGTCTAACCCTGCCCCGTCATCTGTAATCAAGATGGCAATGTGGTTCCCGTCATGATAGGCATCCAGCGTTATCGTGCCAATTTCCGCTTTACCTGAGGCACGGCGCTCTTCTGGTGATTCGATCCCATGATCTACCGAGTTCCGAATTAGATGCATCATAGGATCCCCTATGGCTTCAACAACCGTCTTATCCAGTTCTGTGTCTTCCCCCTTGAGGACAAGTTCAATCTCCTTACCAGTTTTCTTAGCAAGATCGCGAACTAAACGAGGAAAACGACCAAAGACGGTCCCAATCGCCACCATACGCAGGCGCATGACGCTCTCTTGAAGGTCATTCATCAATCGGCCTAAGTAAACGTTAGCTTCATTCAGATTATTCACCATGGCATCCGTACTGTATTGTGTCTTCAAATCCAACCCCACTTGCACCAAGCGGGTCCGGGTAATGACCATTTCTCCCACCAAATTGATGAGATTATCCATCCGCACCGTATCTACCCGAATGCTATGTACTAGAGTATTCCCTTCTCCTTTCGCAACTTCGGAAGCTACGGGGGGAGCCCCTAAGCTTGTCCCCTTGGGTTCGCTAATTAAAATCGGCTGGAAAGAGTTAGGGAACGGTTTCTCTTCAGCCGCAAGGTCAACCCTTTCTTCAGGTCTTATTGACGCCTCTTCTATAAGGAGGTCAGCCACCGAATAGGGATGAATCGCGACTGCTTCCACTTCAGAAATTCCTAAGACCTCCCGTTGCATTTCTCCGCTCAACTCATCACTTATGACGAGCAAGGCGAAACCTTCGTCATTTCCAACTTCTAGTTCCTCAATGCTTGGCAAAAGCTTGACTACAGTACCCATTACCTCGAGCCGCTGGGTCACCATCACAGCACGAACCGCCTTCATCAGCGTACCCGACGCGAGTTGCACCTCCACCTGATATACACCATGCCCGATGAGCTGAGCATTCTTAACTTTTTCACATTCTACCTGAGTGAGAGAGAAATCCATTAAAACAAAATTCTTCAAAGCGAGTTCCTCAGTCACTGGGATAATATGCAGACTCACTGGTGCCACCGGCTTTTCGCCCGCTAATAACACCCTCATAGAGGAGACTAGATCTTCAAATCCAACAGTGATCTCCTGTCGTAACTCTACTTGAGATAGCATCGCTTTGACCCTGTCAGTCACTGCTAATAAGACATCAATCATTTCCAATGAAACATCCATTTTCCCTTGTCGTAAATGATCCAATAAGTCTTCTGCCGCATGGGTCATCGCCACAATTGGTGTGAACCCCATGGTCCCTGAAGCTCCCTTCAAACTATGTGCAGAGCGAAATAGATCGTTAATGAGCCCAATATTTCCTCCCTCTTTCTCCAGTTGTAAAAGTCCTGCTCCAAGTCTGTCAATCTGTTCTTGAGAATCTAAGAGGTAAAAATCTACAAACTCTCCCAAATCAGTCCCAAGGTTTTTGACGTCATCCTGGCCCATGTGTTGCCACCCCAATCTATAAAACAAAATTTGCGGATCTGAAAACAGCAGTCGTAGATTGATACTAACTAGTCACTTGCACTAAACCTACATAGATATTAACATCGATACTGTCTACAGAAAAATGAATCGCGATTGTCTGAGGTACAGGTAATATTGCCAGTCCGTCACGGCCCATCAAGAGAACTGGAGGCGAGATATCAAGTCCGATTATCCCCCCCTCGCTAAATCTGGTACATGCATTAGCACAAACCATATTACCCATTTCAGAGATCGCGCTCTGCGCTATCGGATCAAACTCTGCTACAGTCATACCCATCATCATTTTTGAAGCAAAATGTTTTGCGGAATCCAAACTCATTCCAATTAAAATAGCACCTTTTAACACACCCACCAGAGAAATATGTACTAGTACTCCGTCATAGTCTAACGTTGATCCAATTAGGGAGATGCCTCGCCTTTCTACTGATTGAAAGCCGAGCTGAGGAAGAATATCTGTGAAAGAAACGATTAGTGGATTTATCAAATTTATATCCATAGTTTGACCCCTTTTTAAAGCCAATTCTCAAAAAAATAACGTGTCCATTGATTCCGCCTCACCAACAAATTCACAACCTCCTAAACGCAAAGTTTCGGCGATAAGCGTTCGAGAAAACAAAGAGTCATCAACAATCATTACTTTAATTAAACTCATATCCTTTTCCTCCTTTAAGATACTAATGCGTTCAGAGCTTTGATACAGTATCTAATTTTGTATTCATTAACTTACTCTAAATTCTTGTATTGCTGTTAGTAGTTCTTGGGAGGTAGCGGCTAAGTCTTTAGTTTTTGTTTTTCGGGTATAAAACAGAAATTAACCTATAATCATAATAATGGATCATTGTAAAATTTTGATGAATTTAGTATTAATTAATCGTTAATTGTTCTAAATTAATTTACTTCCATCATATCCATTAATTTACAAATGAAACGCAAGAAATAACCAGCCCGTCAAAAAACGATCTGGTAAATAATCTCATTAGACATTTCTCCCATATAATATTCAGATTTGTTAACAGTAGCTCTGTCCACCTAATTAGCAAACCAATTAACAATAATTTAACATGATTAGTAAGTATTTCTTTACTTATTAATGTTAATATTAAACAAAAAAGAATTATTCTAATAATTGGAGGTGCCGTTATTTCTATAACAGATACGGTGAAAAAAGTTGAGTATATGTTTAACCGAAATAAGCAAGTCGATAAAACCCCACCTCCCTCTGAAGTAGACTTTGACATTATCAATGCCCTACTTGATGTCATCGAGACGGGGGATTTAAGCCAAAGAATTAGTATCTCTGACTTAGGAACATCCCTGCAAGTGCGGCAATTAGCTAAAAGGGTAAACGACTTAATTGACAACTTCGAGTCGGCATTAAAAGATACGACCCAAGGACTAACAAAAGTGATTTCAGGAACCTTTGAACAATTAAAAGTTCTCCGTGGGCAGAACGAAGGCCTCGCCCAGCAAATTGAACATATTAACCAAATTACTGTTGCCGTACAT
>JARLHW010000232.1 GCA_031292075.1 Desulfosporosinus sp. | reverse complement strand
TTGTTACCGTTCAATGACCTCAATGTGAAGAATTAGTTAAACCTAATAATGGTAAAACTGTCAACAAGAAAATGCTCCAAAAAGGCCCAGCAGAGTTAAACCGCTGAGCCTATCTTCTTTATTCCCACCTCACCTAAGACAGGATAGAGCTCCTTAGTTACCGCCCCTAATATTGAGATATCTTCCACTACCATCAAAATAGCATCACGAATATATTGATACCCTTTAACATGGGCAGGAATCCCGATTTGGTGCATGATAGTCGTCACATCGACGTTTAGATTGAGCCCATTTCCCCCAGATGTCACGATGGGAGAAGCTGAGGCGGAAAACTGAGCAGGAGTAGATGACGACATATCCTGAGTTAAAGAGCGGATACGTTTGCTGAGAAAATCCAAGTCAAATCGTTTTAGAATAAAGTAGTCAACTCCGAGCATCATCGCTTGATGTGTGAGAGATTCCTGCCCAAAAGCTGTTTGCATACACCTGCAGCTCAAGGGGCTTCACGAAATTTGGATCAATTCAAGTGGGAAGTAGCTAACGAAATGGGGCTTCAACTCGGTGGTGATCGTACAAGTCGTGAAAATGGCTCTGTAGGTGGTCAAATGACCAAACGGATGATTCAGTTTGCTGAAGAACACCTTAAAGGTGGTAGCAAAATATAATTAATCCGAAGTTAAAAAGAAACACCTACAGGGTTTTTATATCGTTTTGCCTGAATAACAACTTTGCCTCCAACAATTGGTCGAGTATCGAAAGCGACAGCATCGACCCATCCATCCTTTGATGATCGTGTAAGTTTTGTATCTAGACCCATTTTATCAAAAAGATTACTTATATTTTATCTACTTTTCGTAAATCCAATTCATTGAAAGCTAGTTTTGTAGTTCGAACGGAAATAATGTGGGGCTGAATGTCTCTTCCTGTTGCTGGATCAACGGCTTTGACAAATCCATTAAAAATAATTACTTCTACTTTATCCTCGTTAACAAATAGAACTTCATATATGGTTCTAAGGGTTATTGCCGTAATTACATCCTGATATATTTCTTTAATTTCCGCAGGTTTCCTTTGCTTTTCAGTAATTTCGTCCTTAGTTTTAACATATTTGAATTCTGTAGTTTGCGGGACAACTTCTTTGTTCGGTAGCTGGTATTCAATCACAAGCATCTTAGATTCAGGAACGTAGGCTAACTTATAGTTAATATCAAAGTCCTCGGGATACTCAGACTGTTCAAGTGCAAGTGCTTGCTAATTCCTGATTTTTATCTTCAACTTCCGCGAGTCGGCTTTCTAAATATTGTTGTTTAAGCTCTTTCTGCATTAAAGCTGAATTTTTTGTTTGTTCCCTGAGATGTTTCAGTTTTTCACGCTCATGGCGACGCATTTCTGCTTCTCTTCGTCTTGCTTCTGCTGCCGAGGCTCTGCTAAGGACCTAGCGATACTAAAGAAACTTCTACCTCTTGACATAAAAATACCTCCGAAATCACTAAATATATTATCACCTAGGTTTTTTGTTTTCGATACCCATTTTTTGCCACTATAGCACTTTTCTGTATAAATAGCAGAATAATATACATTAACCGACTATCTCAGATTTACAGTGGTAGGCTAACGTTCAGCATATTCCGTCCTAACCGCTCCTTCAGAATTCAACAAATATTCTTCAACTTGAAAGGCCTTTTGGACTTTCTTTTTAACGCACGGTTCGGAAGCGAGGGCCGCAAGGCCCTTAGCCTACGTTCGCCTAGATATGTGCATCTAGCACGGGTCGGTGGCGAGAGGGGCAAAGATCGGAGAATTCTGTTGTCCGATCCCTAAGGAAACCCCTTCATTACATTAGGTGTGTCAGTGTAAATACTGTTCCAAAGATAATTAAATAAATTGCCGCCTGTCGTTCCATTTTAACTATTTTATCTATGTTTGTCCGCATCCTATCTTGAGCCCACTTTATATACCAATTTTGGAAAGACAAATATAAAAGCAATATCCCTCCTGCAATAAGCCATAATCCCAGAGTCCACCACATTTTTAAAACCTCACTTTAACATTACAGTTATTTGCCCGGGCCATACCTCCAACGCTCTTCGGATAGAATATCTCCTTTGTTACTTCTGTGATACTCCATGCCCTGTGAGTTAACTCTCCTTTTGCATTTTCCCTTGGCTTCTTTATCTGAACATAATGATAATGATCGTTGAAGGAGATTACTAAATCGTCTTCTCCTTCCGGGCGAACTAATATTCTATTCTCTTGTTATGAAAATAATCTAAAAGCATATGTAAAATCACTGTTGCCTGATATTCAAAACCCTTTAGAGCATGATAGCCATTCACCAAATCACCCTCAGTTATTTCAATACTTCTTTGACCCTTTAAAGGTAGACCCTCCAGATACGAAACTCTATGATGAGTTTCCAAATCCCCATATAATTCACTTCTAATGCTTTCAACATATTTATTTCATTTCCTCCCAAGATCAGTAAAATAGTCTAAGAAAAAATAAAAATGGTCAGACTGTTACAAAAAACAATCTGACCTTCATTATTCAACCTTTTAAAATCGCTCCCTATTGGCCTACAGCAAAAATTACCAACAGTACTGGAAACAATTTAGATAGGGTATAACTACGCTCACCTCACTGGCTAATGATTCAATAATTAATACAAGGTAACAATTCACCTACAATTAAATTTCTACTTACTTTTCATCATACCTCTAATCAAGTCTTATCTTTTTGTATAGCCATAATCTCTCCTTACAACATTATCTAACTAATCCAGTAATCATCTCCACTGTTGCTGGGTCATAATGTGAGAAGAATGCACTCTCCTTCTGGTCCAAAGCACGGATAGCTTTCAAGTCATCTTCGGTCAGTTCGAAGTCAAATACATTGATATTCTCAAGCATACGCTCCTTGTGGGTGGACTTCGGAATCACGACTACATCGCTCTGAAGCAGGAAACGAAGCGCAACTTGCGCTACCGATTTGCGATACTTTGTACCTATTTCATTCAGCACAGGATTGGTAAAGAAATTTTTACGGCCCTCAGCAAACGGCCCCCAAGATTCATGTTGTACTTCATACTTCTTCATGATTTCATGGGCTTCTGCCTGCTGCTGGAAGGCGTGAGTTTCCACCTGATTAACTGCCGGGATAATCTCTACGAAATGGCACAAGTCAATCAGTCTGTCAGGATAAAAGTTGGAAACACCGATGGCACGGATTTTGCCCTCCTTGTAGGCTTCCTCCATCGCACGATAGGTTCCGTAATAATCATTGAACGGCTGATGGATAAGAAGCAAATCCATATATTCGGTTTTGAGCTTTCTCAAAGATTCCGCTATAGATGCCTTTGCCTTTTCATAGCCGCCATTAGAAATCCATACTTTCGTTGTGATGAAGAGTTCCTCACGAGGTACTCCACATTTCTCGATGGCATTGCCGACACCCTCTTCATTTCTGTAAGCCTGTGCCGTATCGATGGAACGATATCCTACGCTGCTGGCATCCAGAATACAACGCTCAGACTTCCGGTGTAACCTGATATACACCATAACCTAATTTCGGCATCTTCACACCATTATTTAACACTACATACTCCATGTTTTTGTCCTCCTAATCATCTATTTCGCAAAGCACCCGTACCGTAGCACCTGCATCCTTAAGTTGTGGAATTACATCTTCTACCATATCGCCTAAATGCACGACATCGAAAGGTGCCGTTTACGAAATCCTCCTATTTTTTAATTTTTGTGCCACCAAAGATTTCAGACATTTCCATTTCGTCCAGAGCCTTGTCCAGCTTGGCCACTTCCTCTATTGAAAGCTCCACATCCGCTGCACCTGCATTTTCATTCAGGCGTTCACTCTTTCTTGTGCCTGGGATCGGAACAATCCAAGACTTCTTGCACATCATCCACGCCATAGAAATCTGCGCAGGTGTCGCATTTTTCTCACCAGACATCTGATGGAGTAATCCGAGTAGTGCCTGATTCTTATCAATCGCCTCATCGGTAAACTGCGGCATTGCAGCACGGTAATCATGACGCTTGTCAAACGTCATTCCTTTACCATATTTTCCCGTCAAGAATCCGTTTGCCATCGGCGAGAATGCGACAAAGCCGATACCAAGTTCTTCTAAGACAGGGAACAGAGTCTCATAGTGGCGAGCCATCATTGAATAACGATTTTCGACCGCTGTGATGGGGCAGACAGCATGAGCCTTTCTGATATACTCCTCGTTTGCCTCCGATACTCCCCAGTGCTTAATTTTGCCTTCTTTTATCAAATCAGTCATCACACAAGCTACTTCTTCGGCAGGCACCTTCGGATCAATACGGTGCTGATAATACAAATCAATAGTGTCTGTCTGTAGCCGTTTCAGGGAACCTTCCACCGATGCACGGATTCTTTCAGTCGTGGCATCCGGGACGATAGGATATGGTATTTGCTTGCTGGTCGTATCAAACTTAATTCCAAATTTCGTGGCAATGACCACTTTATCCCGATACGGCTTCAAAGCCTCACCAACAAGGATTTCGTTATCGTGTGAATTGTCCTGAGTACCGTAAATCTCCGCAGTATCAAAGAAAGTATAACCCAGATCAGTTGCTTCATGAATCAAGCGGATCGCTTCATTCTTTTCTGTTGGTGCACCATAGGCATGACTCAGTCCCATGCAGCCAAGTCCGATGGCTGACACCTCCAAGTCTTTTCCTAAGCTTCTTTTTTTCATAACTTTTTCTTCTCCCTCAATAATTTTTGTCTATCTATATTAAAACTTAACCGAGACCTCATAAGAAGTCTCGGTTTTTCATTCAGTTTATACCAAAAGGTAATAGCTTATTATTCAGTTGACACCACAAGCTGTAAGGCTTTAAGAAAACACTGTACCTTCTCTGCTGGATTCGGAGAATGAAGAATTCCAAACGGAATCGTGTATTCCCATTCGACGGGAATAATCTTTAAAAGCGGATGCACATTCTCCCATTTGTCAATAGCCATGAGCAGGTTGTTGGTGTATTCGCATTGATTAAAGACATTCACATCGTAGAAATCAAAGCCAACAATATGTATTTGGGGATGATGCTCCATCAAGTCGTCCCTCAGCTTATCTATATAGCTGCTCCAGCCACGATAAATCAGCATAAAGTTTTCACCGTATAAATCCTGCACCGTCAGCTTACTCTTTCCTGCAAGCCTGTGATTAACCGATACGGCACAGCATATAGGCTCTCTTGAAATCTCTGTTCCCTCACATTCCCGTAGATTGAGAAGATTCGGGTCAAAGATACCTGCGACAATGTCAAAGTTTTGACCGAGATTTTTCAGTATTTCTCTTGCATTCTCCGGGGTATTTTCAAAAGGAACAAACTGGAACTTGATGTCCGGGTAATGCTCGTGAATCTTCGGCCATAATTCCACAAGGAACTGAGGAGGCGTCATAAGAGATGTTCCAATGCGAATGATGCTTTCTTTCTTCTGCATCGCATTTTTGGCACGGATGATGGATTCTTCACAGCATCGAATAATGTATTTTGCATCCTGATAGAGGGACCTTCCTGCCTCCGTTAGGCTAAGACCTCGATGAGTCCTCTCAAATAACTGCAACCCAAGTTCATTCTCCAACAGGTTAATTTGCTTTATAACAGCTGAAGGTGTGATATACATAGTTTCGGCAGCCTTGCTAAAACTTCCAGCATCCGCCACCCGTATAAATGTATTAAGCTGAGGATTATACATGCTCGACACCTTCCTTTCACACGTATCTTTTATTAAAATCAGTTACAGGCTCCAACCATTTAGCAGGACCAGCTGATGTATTTACTTCTACTGCAAGATGAACAAACCAACACCCATCCACTTAATAGCTACAGACATATTAGAATATCATTCTAATATGTCTGTAATTTTCTTATGTATATTTAAACAGTTCTTTGACAATTATTAAATTCCCTACACTTAGTGGTAATGGTGTTACTGACACCGTATAACATCCAGAGATTGACGACGTAAGGTGTCCAGTTCTAGACAGATAAATTGGCCAAGATAGGTAAAGGAAGACAGACGGATACCAGTATTTAAACGATATCATTTGTATTCGTCAGTCAGTCAG
>JARLHW010000023.1 GCA_031292075.1 Desulfosporosinus sp. | reverse complement strand
TTAGCGCTAACCTGGAGATATTGGGCTATAAACGGATCAGCTTGCGTGAAAGGGACGAAATTGGCCAGATAGATAACGAAGAATAGAGATTTAAAGTCGTGTCGTAACATGACTTTCTTTTTTAGGCACTATAGCCAGAGAGGGCGCCTGTGCTTGACGCCAGCCAAGTTTTCTTTATAAGGAGTGGAGAATTTGTATTACGGTTACGGTATTATACGAGCAAACTCCCTTGAACTCGAATCGTTGAAAAAGTTAGGCCTTAACCAAGAGCTTCCTTGCCTCATAGTCGAAGGGGAACTTGGGATGCTCTGCGCTCAAATTGCAGAGGACTCGATAGCAACTGCAACGAGAGAAAGTATGAGTCGCTACACGGAGGTACTTTGTCAGGTTATTAAATACACCACGGTAGTTCCTTTACGATTTGGAACCTTATTTGAACAAGAAGAAGAAATTCGAAAAGTTCTTAGGAAAGAAAAAAAGAGTTATTTGAAATTCCTTACCAACCTTGACAACAAGATAGAGGTCGAACTCAAGGTTTGGTGGAAAAAAGAGAGTTTCCAAGAAACGATGATGAAAAACAAACGTTTAGGTCGTTGGAAAAAAGCGTTAGAAAGAGGGGAGGGTCAGGGCTACGATGTCGTAGAGTTCGGCAAGGCAATTATGGAAGTTGCGGATTATGAGCGTAAAGAAGTAGAAAAATCCTTTCTCGCAACGCTACGTCCCTTAGCTGTCGAGTGGGTGGTGAAAGATCCAATGGATGAGTTCCAAGCCTTTGATGGAGTATTTTTGGTAGAACGTCAAAAGGAAGAGGAGTTCGACCAAGCTGTCGGTGTCCTTTATGAAAAGCATTCTGAGACAATGATTTTTAAATATACAGGCCCCTGGGCTCCTCATCACTTTGTTAACGAAAAGTAACCACGTTTACGCAGAAGCCTCGACGATCATGGATGACCTAGTGTCGCTGTAGCTAAGGCTGCACTAGACGTTGGAGATTAGAGCGTCGCTAACCAAGGATGGCTAGATGCAGTGATGGCGAGAAACGACCACTCTTATTTAGTAGAAGTGGAAGTGAGGGACATGGAAATTGGATAAACGTAACTTTAATTCTTGGTCTGGAGGACGGATAAAGTATGTTTTTTAAATTTCCGATATGGGCAATCAAGCAAGTCATTGAACATGCTGAGGCAGAGTACTATAGTCCTGAAGCCATACGGAGAGAACTCAGCCAACGGCAGTATATGCTGGAAAACAAAGAAATTACAGCAGAGGAATATCGTAAACATGAAATGCGACTTTTTGAACGACTGATGGTAGGACAGAAAAGAGGGATTCAAGAATGAAGTGGTCCTTTGGAGGGTGGAAGAAACAATAAATCAATGCCTCCCTATCACTTTTTCACGGTCAATTAATGAGGAGGAGACTATGAGTGGGTGATATTGCAAATTCAAAACAAGTGACGCTCCTTGCAGTTGTAGAGAAATTACTCGATAAAGGAGTCGTTATCTCTGGTGATCTTATTCTTAGCTGTGGCAATGTTGATCTGGTTTATTTGAATTTAAAAGTCGTTCTCACATCAGTACAGACAATGCTTGAAGGGAATGCCCTGAAGAAGGACGTGAATTTATGAGACGCCCTTATCTTCTGGGTTTCATACGTAATTGTACGGATCTGCCCAGCGAACTGCCGTTTTCGCCAAAATTGACGACGGTAGATGCACACAGTGTAATTTGGTGCAAGTCCCCAAAGGAGATATTCACGACGAAGCAGGACTTTCTATCAGCTATGTTGCAGTGGTTTAAACAAATCCAACATCTTCAGTTAACAGTGTTACCTATACAGTCCGGTGTGAGTGTTTCTAATGAAGTTCAATTGATAGAGCTTTTACGAACTTATCAACGAGAGCTGGATCTGTGGTTTGACAGAGTGGAAGGATGCGCTGAGTATTGTTTGACTATTTCGCAGAAAAACCGAGAATTTGCTCATGAAGCATATTCAGCGTTGAGAGCGAAGGTGCAAAGCGGAAAGGAGTATCTTGATCGGATGAGGGTATCGCATCAACTGATAGAAAAGGAAGTGGGACAGGCTCGTGAAGTAATTTCGCAATTTTGCTTACGGTTAACCCCATGGATTAAGGATTATTGGTTTGAAATCCCTCAAACTCGAGGAGCTGGAATTAGCCTTGGGTTTTTAGTGCCTAATACCTTCAAGCAAGAGTTTATCAATGAATTAAAAACCCTTATGGATGAAGTCGGTTTAGAGGATGAATGGACTGGACCGTGGCCCCCGTTTCATTTCAGTTCATTTTCTCTAAAACCGGAGAGCTTTCTAATTCGAGAATCTTTGACTTGGGGGAAACCTTCATAAAATGAATAACTAAATGCTCGAAATATGTGAGATATTTGGACTGAAAGTGGAAGATCGAAACCTAGATCTTAGGCCTTTGGGAAATCTTATGTGGGGAGGGGAAAGTAGAGCGTGGCCATTCAACATTCGAATAACAGTAGTGGTTTAGGAGATCTCTTAGAACGAATTTTGGATAAAGGAATTGTGATCGCCGGAGATATAAAAATATCTTTGGCGGATGTTGAACTGTTAAATATCAAGATACGCCTGCTTGTGGCATCCGTGGACAAAGCTAAAGAAATGGGGATTGACTGGTGGGCAAACGATCCTTATCTTTCGTCACACGCGAGAATGCCCAAACAAGCAATTACTGAAAATGAAGAGCCGGTACATAGTAATTCACCGGATGAGGTCACCGAACATAGCCCAATGGCCCAAGAAGCAAAAGAAGAAGCAAAAGAAGAAGCAATAAAAAGACCGAGATATCGGAACTAACATATTGAGCCAACAGGGAGAGCGAAAGCTCTCCCTGTAATTTTTAGTTTTATGAGATGCCGGGTAAGGGAATAGCTGGTGGACTAGGGGGAGAGGCATTGAAGATGGCTTAAGTGCACCCCGTTAACTTATGTCATAAAGAGGGTACTTAAGGAGCGGGCTAGCATCCGCACAGTCTGGAGTCAACAGCGAGTGTCTGTGACCCAGACAGCGTAAGGAAACAGAGCAGATTTAATTGCTGAAAAGCTTGCACACCTTTCCTGTAATTAACATAAATTGGGAGTAGGGGGAGAGGGACAGTGCTGGGTTCGCTGTATTCCCCAAAAATCTTTTAAAATTAGAAGGGCAGGTAAAGAGAATGAAAAAGGACATCGATTCTTCAAGCTTAGCAGAAGTTGTAGACCGTATTTTAGACAAAGGTATCGTTATTGACGCATATGTGCGAGTATCTCTTGTCGGGATCGAACTTCTGGCGGTCGATGCGCGGATAGTAATCGCGAGTGTTAACACCTGGCTGAGATATGCTGCAGCAGTTGGATTAACAGAAATGCATCACGACTTCTAAAATTGGATGAGGTTTGTTAGGGAGGGGGAGGAGCTCCCTCCCATTCATTCTTATAGCAAAGGAGAAAATGATAGGTATGAATCTTGCCGAATTAGGGCTCGTATTATGCCAGGAGTTTGACCAGAGGGAGCACGAATTGAATACACTCCATTCGGAAATTCGTACAAAGGTCGCTGACGATCGAGAAGAACTTGTTAAG
>JARLHW010000022.1 GCA_031292075.1 Desulfosporosinus sp. | reverse complement strand
TTAGCGCTAACCTGGAGATATTGGGCTATAAACGGATCAGCTTGCGTGAAAGGGACGAAATTGGCCAGATAGATAACGAAGAATAGAGATTTAAAGTCGTGTCGTAACATGACTTTCTTTTTTAGGCACTATAGCCAGAGATGGCACGACTTTTGAACGACTGATGGTAGGACAGAAAAGAGGATTGAAGAATGAAGTGGTCTTTTGAAGAGTGGGAAAAAACCGTAGAAACCCTCGTAAATCAATGTGCGGACAATGTTATCTTAGAATTGGAAGAGGTCATTATGGCTCGTTTGAGAGGGGCTGGTGAAGCTGTCATCCAGAACCTTTTTCAGGATCAATCTTGCTTAGGAGTTACTACAACGGAGCACCAAGAAGGCTCCGAAGCGGGGATAGAGGACACTGCACCCCAAGTACTAATTAGTAATGCCAATAATACTTGCCATATTAGTAAGGTGTGTGATTTCAACAGAGCTGGTTCCACACCAATTACCACTGAAGAGGTTTTGTACGCGTTTGCGATTATTAGAGTAAATCAAGAGGATATCGTTGATTTGCTCGGCATGGAGGACAGGCCATGTCGTATTGTTGAAAATAGAAATCTGGGAATGCTTGTCTGTTCAGTCCCTCGAGAAGAGTACAATGAAGAATCCCTCCATCGCTACATGGAGGATATGGCCTGGGTAGAGAGTCATGCGCGGCGTCACGAAGAGATCTTATTGAAAACGATGGAGGGTAGGTCTGTCATCCCCCTGCCATTTTGTACGATCTTTACCGATGAGGAAAATATCAAACGACAATTAACCCAGAATGCCGAAGTATTACAGGAAGATTTGCAAAGGCTAGAAAATTACTCTGAGATGCATGTCAAACTTTTTGTCAATCGTAAGCGGCTTTTAGAAAAGCTCCAAGAAGATCTGCCGTACTTTGGTGGGCAAAGCGGAGGGGGGTATTTTCAAAAACGTCAATGGGAGAAGAAGATACAAGAAGAAATGGAACGGTTGATGGACGACTATGGCGAATCTCTTTATCAAGATTTAAACAATATTTCGGCGGAAGTAAGCCTCTTAGATAAGGCTGGAGTGGTTGTACCAGAGGGGCAGCAGGTTGTTTTTGCAGTGCATTATCTGATAGCTAAAGAATGTCGGGCAGAATGGGATAAAAAGCTTGCAAGATTTGACGAAGTTGCAGATTCATTAGGCTTTATTCTCGATGTATCCGGCCCTTGGCCACCTTATCACTTTTCGCGGTTAATTAATGAGGAGGAAACTATGGGTGGGTGATATGTATTTTCTTCGCGAAGCTTTGAATTGGGAGATAGGAGGGTTAGCTCATGCTAGAAAATGACCAATCCGGCACAAAGATAGCTGAGTGCATTATAGATTTTGAAGAGCAAAGCCCTGCAGGCCGTGTTAATGTCAATAAAGATAATGCGGATCAAGGGCTCGCGAAACTTGTACTTTCGTTGGTTGAACTATTAAGGAGAGTTATGGAACATGAGGCTTTACGGCGCATTGATGGAGGGACATTAACGGAAAGAGAAATAGAGGAAATGGGGGAAACCTTCTTAAAATTGGATAACAAAATGGTTGAAATGCGTGAAATCTTTGGGCTGAAGGCGGAAGATCTGAACCTAGATCTTGGGCCTTTGGGAAATCTTATGTAGGGAGGTGAAATAAGAGCGTGGCCATTCAACATTCGAATAACAGTAGTGGTCTAGGAGATCTCTTAGAACGAATTCTAGATAAAGGAATCGTGATTGCCGGGGATATAAAAATATCTTTGGCTGATGTTGAACTGTTAAATATCAAGATACGCCTGCTTGTGGCATCCGTGGATAAAGCTAAAGAAATGGGGATTGACTGGTGGGCAAACGATCCTTATCTTTCGTCACGCGCGAGGATATCTGAACAAGAAATTATTGGAGATGAAGAACCAGCACATATCCCGTCACCGGATGAGATCACCGAACATTGCCCAATGGCTCAAGAAGAGAAGGTACCAATAAAAAGACCGAGATATAGAAATTAACATATTGAATCAACAGAGAGGGCGAACGCCCTCTCTGTTATTTTTAGTCACCCTTGTCCATCATTGGTCATAGGATATGGTAGGACCAAAGCAAAACCAAAAGGAGGAAAAACGTATGAAGAAGGATGTCGATTCCTCGAGCTTAGCCGAAGTTGTAGACCGTATTCTAGAAAAAGGTGTAGTTATAGATGGGTATGTTAGGGTTTCCCTTGTCGGAATAGAACTTTTAACAGTAGATCTGCGTATCGTGATTGCAAGTGTCAATAGCTTTTTGAGATATGCTTGCGCAGTAGGGCTAACTACCGAGTATCACGGCGATCTGTTTTAACAAAAGTAGAGAAAGGAAGCCTTCCCTAATTATTGAAATAGTTAAAGCTTTTTCTTCACCCTTGTCCTACTTGGGGCATAAGCTAAAGTAGGACAAGAAAGGAGGGAAAACGTATGAAAAAGGATGTGGATTCCTCAAGCTTAGCCGAAGTTGTAGATCGTATTTTAGAAAAAGGGATAGTTATAGACGGGTATGTTAGGGTTTCTCTAGTCGGGATTGAACTTTTAACCGTCGATTTGCGTATCGTGATCGCCAGTGTCAATACCTTCCTGAGATATGCCTGCGCAGTAGGACTAACCACGGAATATCACAAAGATTTATTTTAATATAAAGGGAGGGATAAACCCCTCCCTTTATATTAATCTACAATTATTGTACTATAAGCATCTAATGTTACTTCTCCAACTTTAGACCAAGGATAATGTTTATGTATGTGGCGCATTAAAGGAAAGGGCGAAGCATTAAAGGATTGTTCAAGTGCAGAACGTAAGCTAATGTCATTAAGAGGGTGCACATATAGGGCCATATCCTGAAAATATTCGTTAGGACTTCCTTGGTCAGTTGAGATCACGACGGTACCGCACGCTCCGGCTTCTATGCTGGATAAGCCCGGGGTTTCAAACCAACTAGGCAGAGCATGGGATTTCGCGGCTGAATAAGCAGAAGCGAGAAGTTCCCCTTGTAATGTACCAATATAGATGACGTTAGAAAAAGACATTACGCTCTTGAAATACGTTTGGTCGTTAACGGGTCCTAAAAGAACAAGAGAAAGTCCGAGTTCCTGACAAATTTTTGCCAACCAATGCTGATTTTTTCGTGTTGAAATTCGGGCAGCACATAGAACAAACTCTTTGGGAATACTAGGAAACTGATCGCGAAAGAGCTGAGGGGTTGCCCCGATGAATGAATCTGGAAATCCATTCGGTACAACCTGAAAAGGAGCGACATTAAGAAAATCTTGACGAAGAACGTCCATTTCAATAGAGCTGTTGGGGAGCAAGAGGGTAGATTCACTTATGAGGCGAGCCCGCATGGGTTGCATATGTTTCCAGATCGCTAGGGTATTGGGGCTTGCGCCTTCACGCTTGAAATAAGCATTAGGAGACCAATATATAGGAGAAAGAGCTATCTTTTTCTTTTGCTTTTGGGCATTGAGAAAAAACATATAGCTTTCTTTAATTCTGGTGATATTGAAAATGTGAACTAAGTCATAGGGCGAAAGATCAATATTCGGATCAGCCGATAAATGCACTTCAACGCCAAGCTTTTTAAGTTCTTGCCCAGTCGACACCAATTGTACAGTATCTCCGGCAGGATTTTTCATGAAGTCCGGACGAGTTTGGAAAAGTACTTTCATAGAAGCCAACTCCTAAAAATGGAAATTAATTTACTGCTTGATGTAAGATGGTTATAATCTCTCGAGCCTATTCCGAACAGATTGTATACGGTGTTGATAGGTATGGTTGGAGTACACCTCTTTTTGACCTTGATAGGCAATTTTATGACGAAGATCCTCACGGTTTAGATAAAAACGCACAAGTTCTAACGTCTCATCCGGATGGCGGCTCCAGACGAGATGGACATGATTCTTAAAAAGGTTTTCAATGCTTTGGGTCCAGTGCGTCAGGAAAAAAGCTCGGCACCCCAAGGCTTCAAAGGTTCGCATGCTCATCATGCTGGGAGAGTCTGTCACCGAATGCAGGCCCAAAACAATTTTCGCCGAAGAATATGCGCAGGGCAACTTTTCATAGGGTAAATATCCTTGATAGACTTCCGGGGGCAAAGTGTAATGGTCCGTGTTCGCCAGCCAGTGTTCATTACCGAAAACTTTCAAATGAAACGGCCCTGAACGTAAGGGAGTGAGGATTGTTTCTAGCCCAATGCTCCTTTGAGCGTACGAGGTATAGTAGTTAGCAACGAGAAGCAAATCGCAAGAATACTCAAGCGATGGTTCAGTCGGGTGATGGAAAGCGGGATTACAGGCAAAGTGGAAATATAGTGCGCGTATTTTTTCTCGCTGATAAAGGGGCAGACATTCTTGAGCCGGGGTAAGTACCAGACTGGCCCCCCGTCCCAAAGGACGGGACATGCGGCGCCAGTCTGGGGGATCGTCGATGGCCCAATAAACAAGCGGGAGGGAATGACGGCGTAAAAGAGGAAAGAGCCTCCCTGCCACAGTGGAAATTGAAACACCCTCAGCTAATGCAAAGTCTGGCTTCCATGTCCGAAGCATTTCAAGCAAACGATTTTCCCAGTCCGGCAAACGGACCGGGAGATAACGGATGTTATCCATTGGGGAAAAACCTGAAGCCAAGCCATAGCTTAACAGAGAGGAATCATTCAAAAACAGAATATTCATTAGTAATGTCTCCATTGATGGTTAGAGTGTTTAATAGCAACTTCTAAGGAGTTAATCAAACTTGCCGGGTTAATGTTGTATCGTTGAGCAGCCTGCTCAACGCTCATACTGAGTAAGCTTTTAGCTCCTCAACCAGATGTACAAATACCAAATTTTCGGAAAATATTAGCTGTTTGAGGATACTTGGATAAAATTTCTGCAAGGTTTGTCTTTAAATCTAGGTGATCCATTTGTTCCAAAAACCCCCTCTGTTCTTGACCTCTTCTTTTGACGATTGGAGCTGAGATAATTGTGTCTCGAGCTTTTCGAGAGATGAGTCGCTCTCCTCCTGTTTAGCCAGCATGACCCGAAGGACCTGGGATAGACTTTGAGTTTCCTTTTCAAGATTAGACATGGCATCTTTAACCGGCTCAAGCTCATTGAAATGGATTCCAGCTAAAGCGGGAACAGCACTTTCTTGGTTGACTTGAAGAGAATTATTGGACAAATCTTCCACAACTTGGTTAAACCTAGAAAGCACGTTGCGCAGGAGAAGACTCATATCAGCATTTTCCTGTTCGAGATGAGCTACTGTTGAGATTAAACGCTGGAGTTCGGCATTTTCTTGCTCAAGAAGGGCAACGGTTGGGACCAGACTTTGGAGTTCGGCATGTTCTTGTTTAAGAAGAGTGATAGTGGGGACCAGACTTTGGAGTTCGGCATTTTCTTGTTTAAGAAAAGCGACAGAGGGAATCAGATTTTGGAGTTCGGTATTTTCCTGTTTAAGAAAAGCGACAGCGGGAATCAGACTTTGGAGTTCAGAATTTTCCTTCTCAAGACGGGCGACAGTGGGGACCAGACTTTGGAGTTCAGAATTTTCCTTCTCAAGACGGGCGACAGTGGGGACCAAACTTTGGAGTTCGGCATGTTCTTGTTTAAGAAGAGTGATAGTGGGGACCAGACTTTGGAGTTCGATATTTTCTTGTTTAAGAAGAGCGACAGTAGGGACCAGACTTTGGAGTTCGGTATTTTCTTGTTGAAGAAGGGCGACAGCTGGGACCAGACTTTGGAGTTCGGTATTTTCTTGTTTAAGAAGAGCGACAGTGGGAATCAGACTTTGGAGTTCAGAATTTTCCTTCTCAAGACGGGCGACAGTGGGGACCAAATCTTGTAACTCTGCATTTTCTTCTTCGAGATGTGCAACCGTTGAGGCTAAACGTTCAAATTGGATAGGTTCTTTCAAAAGTTGGGGCTGAGCGTCCTCCACAGGAGAACTTTCAGGTACTTCTTCAATCGGAGAAGGAGTATTTGAGGTTTCATTGGTAGAAGGCACTTGATTTGTTATTGTTTGCAGATCTATCACTTTGGATGAGTTTAGGGAATTTGATTCATTCTCAGGGATCGAAATGGACTGAACAGGATAGGAATTAGGGGATAATAGTTCAGGATAGAAGGTTGGAACTGGAGGGGGAGTAGCGGGGAGAACTTGGGCAGGGAGGGATTGGAAGGACGCAGGCCAAGGATCGGCTTGCTTTTTAATAGCGATGCCTAATTCGTGATAATAAGCCGGAGCGTGCTTCTCAACTTGATCTTCCAGCCAGTAAGCTTGATGGAAATTCTTTTTACCTTTATGCACCCATTGTAATGGTAGATGAAAGGGTGTACGAGAGGAAATTAACTTCCATCCTTTACCATCATTCTGCATGAGAGTTTCTTCCTCAGTATGGGCTAATAGCCAAAGAACCCCATTTTTCTCTATGGCCCCAATGTTTTTCCAGGGAGAGGGGAATGTTTTAATAGGCGCGGGTGACGGATGCCAGGTGCTCGTCAGTTCATGGGCATCTGTCTGTTGAGCCCAACGAATTTCAAACTGCTCATTTGAAGTTTTTACGATCCAATAGAGATGATGAACGTTGTCCGACGTCATAAGTGCGGTCATATCTACGACTTCACCTGGGATTTTTAGTGTCTCGGTGGGAGAGCCCCATATGTGAAACGTTCCGTTAAAGCGATTCGTAAATAGGAGAGAATGTCGTCCTTGGAAGGTTATTGTTAACAAATGGAGGTTCCCTTGATTATCTAAGTTCACGTGATAAAGGGGTTCTTGTTGATGCACAACTTCTCCCATATGAGCACTGTGCCAAGAGGACCCGTTCCAACAACGATGCTCAATGCGCCAGAGATTTCGCATAGCATGATGCGAATAAGCATAAAATATATGTATTATCTTACCTTGTGGAAAAAGAAAGAGTCGTCGGTAAATTGTGGCGCGTACGTCCAGTTTGGCGATCAAGGTTGTCTGGGGCATCGAAGGTCCAGAAATTAGTGTATAACAGAGTTCTCCGCTTGTTTTGAGCACGACTAAGTGAACGGTTTTGGAATCGGTCATGATCCCATGGGCTAAAAGTAGCGGTTCATGGATTTGATGGAAGGGTTCCGTGCTGTCTTCTTCGAAGAGAGCACATCCCTGAGGATCGATGTGCAGATACATAGATTCATTTTCATAGGTTAGGAGAAGGGGAGTAATAGTGGTTCGACTTAGGTAAGCCAATACGATCACTTCCTTACTTTCATAGCATTGATGGATTCAACCCGGTAAAAGAAAGGGCCGCTGTAGACGACCCTTTCTTTCTAGAAGGGTAATAGCTTATAACATAAGAGGGTGAATAATCTGATAACCAGTTACTGGCAATCATCCAGCTGTGGAGGGAAGAAATCACTTGGAAATGGGGTGAGAGTGGGGTCAAAGAAATTAAGACATGGATTTTGGGGTATATTCGGAAATTCTTCACAGCTAGGAGGTTCTGGGCAGAATCCGTAGGCTGGAACGAGGAGTTGAACTATGCCCGTTACTTTAGTTATTACAAAGCTTCCGATGGCGAGTTGGATTGAGGCTACCGTGAACAGTGGGCTGGTTAATACTTCAGTTCTCGTTTCAATGCGTAAGTTAAAGTCGAATTCTGGTCGGGTCGGTGGGAAGTAGAGCACGATGTCTTTATGAATATCTGGAAGGACACCTGTGAGAGTAAATAAGGTTCCAGTAGAATCCCTTAGGATCAACGTGTAAGGGATTTCAATTGTAAACTGAACTCTCGAGAAATTCGGGCGGGATGGAATAGGGGTAATAACGACACTGCCAGGAACAATTACACCAGTAGAAAAGGTCATGCTGACAAAGGTGAATGGAGGCACACCGGTTGGTAAAGTGACAGTAAAGGCAGGGAAGCATTCCCTTTGTTGGCAGCTAGCATATACTTTTTCAACTATGATACAAACGGATTCTGTGACTTCTTCGAGTTGATAAGGGTCAAGCAAATCAATGGGCGCACCAGGCTCTAATGCAGATCCAACTCTGCCCACTGTAACGCCGCGAGGCGGGAATGAAGTCGGGAGCGCAGCGGCAATGGTATTCGTGTTTGTATTAATGATACTAATCGAGCTGTCCCCTTCGTTGGCAACCCATACTTGTGTGCCATCTCCGGTAACATCCACGCCTAGAGGGTTTATGCCGACAGGAACATTCGTTACTACGTTAAGTCCGGTTGTCGAAATTACACTTACACTGTTTGATCCGAAGTTGGTCACGTACATAAAGATTGGATTCACCGGATTAGCAGCTATTTTTTGCGGATTAGAGCCGACCGGGATTGTGCTGAGAATAGTATTGGTTGCAGTGCTGATGACACTGACATTGTTACTGCCAGAATTGACAACAAAAATCTTTGAATTATCCAAGCTGACGGCCAGTCCGTTGGGTGAAGTACCTACTGCGATCGTAGCGATGACGGTATTGGTTACTGGATTAATGACTGAGACTGAGTTGCTGCCGCCATTGCTAACGTATACACGGCTGCCATCACGGGCAATAGTGACATCGACAGGACTTGTGCCAACCGTGATGGTGCTTACAACAGTGTGGGTTGGGATACTAACGACTGAAACGGTTCCACTTCCAGAGTTTGTCACATAAGCTGTAGTACTAGTTGGGTCAATAGCTACCGCAGTAGGGGCAAGGCCCACGGGAATCGTTGCCAAGACGTGATTGGTGGCAGTGCAAATGACGGAGACTGTGTTGCTGCCCAAATTAGGGACTAAAACTTTTGTACCATCCGGTGTGCGTTTTGGGAACTGGGGATTTAAGCCCACGGGAATAGTAGCGACGAGCACATCGCTGTAAACATTATATATGGCGACGGCATTGTCGAGAGTAACCCAAGCATGGGTTTCAAATAGCATGTGTATTTCCCCCCTTTTATTAATTCAAGAAATTAGTTAGGACTGAGCAAGACTTTCAACGTATACTATTCCATCGAAGAGTGGGGTGTTACACCCTACTCTTCATTTCTATTTGTCTTGAGAAAGATTTGTTGAAGCATCCGACCAGACCGTTCACTCCAGTCGTTAGCCTGAGCAAAAGCCATTCTTTCTGCTTTGTCAGAATCTTGCCCTTCTAATAAATGACGTAGGCGAAGGGAAAACAATAGGGGGTTACTTTCAAGATTGATTTTTGGGATGGTAAGCAGTTCAGGAAGCGGAGTCCCTAGAACCTGGATCCCTGAGGCATAATATTCATAGAGTTTAATGGGGTTGCACCCATTGGTCATTTCTGTCTGAAGAAAAGGAATAAGCCCAACATCGAAGTGATGAAGATATGCTGGAAGTTCATTGTAAGGTTTCAGTCCTAAATAAAAAATATTCTTAAATTTAAGGGGGAATTTTTTGAGCTGAAAGAGGGCCCCGATAAAAACAAAGTTCAATCTAGGGTTTTCACGAATTACAACGCTGAGCAATTCCCAGTCTACCCAAGGAGCTATTGCTCCACTGTAACCAATGATAGGTTTACCTGACGGAAGATCACCAGGGCGGTAGGGTTTGGATGGTGAAAAATGAACGTAGTCCACACCATTTGGAACGAGATAAGCTTGAGGATGCCGTACTGAAAAATAGTCATAAATACTCTGACTACTACAAAAAATGAGGTCTGATCTTGCCAAGATAGTTGGATAATAGGGTGCCCAACTAGCAAATTCCTCTTTAGGTTCATCCACAGCATCATAAATAACGAGGTCTGGGTTATAGGAATGAATTAAATTGATATGCGAGGGAACGGTTAACCAAAGAATACGTGGTTGCGGATGGGGAATAGTCATAGCGGAAATCCCTTGACAGAGAAGAAAGGTTGGGGACAAACTCTGGATATTCGGTTGGAGGAATATACCGAGATCTTCATAAAGAACAGTCTGACCGGACGCGGAAAAATGACCCAACAGCTGTTGCGGGCGTTGAAACATCCAACTCCAAGGGATTGAAGGAGGATAGATAATTGTAGGCATTTGTAACCTCCTCGTGCGCCGCTTTTTGCCATCCTTGGTACCGCGGCATCAGTCCATCTTGGCATCCAGTCATCAGACACCTTGCCGTCATGGCATCTAGCTATCCATTGCGATGCGCTGATCTCAAACGTCCTGTTCGAGTCATGGACAAGTACTGTTTGCCAATAATATCGTACCTTTTATTAAGATATGTCGATGGTTCGCAAGATGGAATTAGTAAGTAATGCCTTTGTAATAAGGAAATTGATAGCATTTTTTCCATATGATCCATAGTATAGACTGTAAGACAAGCTGAGGTTGATAAGTGGAGGAGTGGGATATGGAAGAGAAGGAAGTAAGGACGATCAAAGAAGATATTGCAGAAATCAAGGAGACTGTTAAAGATGTATCGGCAGTAGTGGGTGATATGCGAGTGTTGCTCGCTGGAAACTACATCACGAAACAGGACTTCGAAAAATTTAAAAAAGATTCTGAGACCAGTCGGCGTTGGTGGTTGGGTTTTATCATTGCACTGACTGGGGCCTGCGCGGCGATTGTGAGTATTCTCTGGAAGAGTTAGTTTGATGCTCTTCACATGGAGAGTGCATGTGGAGAGGGCGGTTCCAGCTTGCATTCTGTCTTTCAGAGACAAGGGGACGGTTCTTCTGTCTAAATTCATTTAGACAGAAGAACCGTCCCCTTGTCTGAGCTCTGTCTTTCATAAGTGCTACGTTGCGTTTATCCACGCTTCATTATCTGCACTACTAAATCTAATGCGTTTGACGCTCTCTAGAATCATATTATATAGAAGTAAAAGATGTCTGCCTGTGTTATATGGGCAGACATCTTATTACAATTGGGTTTGAATCTAGTACCTTGGCACCTATTAAGGCTTGTCGCATAGGATGGAATACGGGGGTGATTTTAGTGAATGTCTTATCGTTGACCAATGAATTTGAAGAGGAATGCTTTGGTGGTGCAGGAACGGCGGCCACTGGCATGTTATATATGCTGGATAGCATGGGCGTACAGCAAACGGTGATTGTGCCACGCAGTGATTGGAATGTTCCTGACTGGATCTTGCGGGGACGACAGATTAAAGTGCTGGGATTACCGCGTAACAGTCATTATTTCGGTTATTTAGGGATGATCAGGGTAGATGTCGTACTTCAGGAATTTCCTGAGCTTAGTCAAACGTGGGATTTAATTCATTGTCACGCTATCAATTTTACGCCGTTGGCATATACCCTTTCAGGAGGACTTACTCCAATTCTTTATTCTGTGTATTCGTTTTTACGCGAAGAATTAGGTGACCGCTCTGAGCCTGAGTTACAAGCGCAGTTTAAAATCCAAGAGGAACTCCTGATGCGTTGTCAATGCATTCAGCTTATCAGTCAAAGTGAGAGAAACTATTTGGCAGGGCATTTCCCCCAATACCTATATAAAACGGAAGTTCTGCCTCTTGGAATTTCTTGGCCTGCGGAACAGTGGCAACCGGGAAACAAGAACGAGTTTCTTTATGTTGGCAGATTGATGGACTATAAAGGGATTGAAGATCTAATCATGGCTATGTCTATTTTATTTTTTCAAAGCGGGCAGCGAATTCACTTAAATATTGTTGGCCAGGGACCAGACTACTATGAAGCGTACTTGAGAAAGCTTGTTCAGTCGAAGAAGCTGAGAGCTTGGGTCAAGTTCCACGGCAGGATTCCGAGTTCCGAGGTAAGACAATGGATGAGGAGTGCGTCGGGCCTTGTTGTTCCAAGTCGGCGTGAAGCTTATGGAATGGTGGCCCTAGAGGGAATGGCAATCGGGGCCCCTTTGATTGCATCGCGAGCGGGGGGGCTCGCAGAATTAGTTTCTCAAGATTGTGCGCTTACCTTTGAAGCGGGTAATGTTAAGCAGCTAGCAGATGTCTTGCGGACGGCCAGAGATAACCCCGCACTCTTGAGGGCTCTAGCAACTAAGGCGCGAGCGAGAGCTTCAACGTTGGAATGGGGACAGCTTGCATCAAGATATTTGATGGTTTTGGAACGAGTAAGAGGATAGGAAGAAGTACCTTAGGGCGTTCGTAACAATTAGACAAGCCAGTCATATGATAGATTAGGTGAGATAATTGTCGTGTCTTACCCAAATAAAGAAGGGATAGGATGGAACTATAAGTCCTAGAGAGCGAGAAGCAAGTGCCCGAGAGAGGTTAATTCAATTTGCATAAGAATAGTAATTAGTTATATTGATAAGGAGGAAAAAACTAATGGCATTCTTAACTACCGGATTGATCGATAATACTCCAGTCCTCGGTGTAAGACCATCAACAAGGCTCCAAATAAGAATCTCCAATGATGACCTAGTTATTCCTGGTACCGTCGAAATCACGGGAATACGTTTAATTGGAGACACGGTGAGGGACACTTACGTTTTAGAATTATTCGCCATTCCAGCAAATACGGCGGTAGTCAGAAATTATACCGCCGATTTTGATGCGTTTGAATTTCAGTTTATCACTGCTGGTACCATAGAAATTTCAGCCTGGGGTAAAGACGCCGCAGGGAACTTGGTTTCAGCACAACGAGTACTAGCGGAAGAGCTTAACCCAATTGTATAGGTAAGTTTAGAAAAAGGAGTCCTTTGGAATTAACCAGAGGGCTCCTTTGCTGCTATCTAGTGCGATAATGATTCCACTTTCCAGCACGTTGAATAACATGGAATATGACTAAGCGCAGATGTAGCAAGGGTGTCAGATATACAAACCCTGACATACGATATAGCAATTACTAAAGAAAGGGGAATGGGTAAGCGTGATGTGGGAGCAAAAACAGGTCTTGGTCACAGGAGCCGGTGGATTTATCGGTAGTCACTTGACCGAGGCTTTGGTCAAAGCTGGAGCTAAGGTTCGTGTTTTTATCCGTTATAATTCCAGAGATGGTCGTGGGAACCTGGAGGATTTAGAGCCCATGCTACTCGATCAGATTGAAATCATTGCGGGAGATCTTCGTGACGCGGATGTGATCGAACGATCAGTTAAGGGGTGTGACGCTGTTTTTCACCTAGGTGCCTTGGTGGGAATCCCTTACTCTTATAAAAATCCTCGCGAAGTTGTGGAGACCAATATTTTAGGGACGTTCAATATTCTTACAGCTGCACGTGATCAGGGAGTGAATCGAATCGTTCATACTTCAACCAGCGAGGTATATGGGTCTGCACGTTACGTTCCGATTGACGAGGCTCATCCTCTTCAAGGTCAGTCACCCTATTCAGCTAGTAAAATTGGTGCGGATAAGTTAGCCGAAAGTTTCTATGCCACCTTCGACCTGCCGGTTGTCACGATAAGACCGTTCAATTGTTATGGACCGCGCCAGTCTGCTCGAGCCGTCATCCCGACGCTAATTACTCAAGCTCTTGCCTGTGCAGAAATACGCCTAGGAAATACAGATACCACGCGTGACTTTACGTTTGTTACGGATACAGCAGAGGCATTTATGAAAGCGGCTCAGTCTCAGGAGGCAGTTGGAAAGGTCATTAATGTCGGTTCAGGTCAAGAAATTTCCATTGGTCAATTAGCCCAGATTATTATAAATACACTACAAAGCACTGCAAAAATTGTCGTTGACGAGGCGAGGATTCGCCCGAGCCGGAGCGAGGTAACTCGTCTTTTGGCCGATAATCGATTAGCTAAAGAAACATTAGGATGGGAACCTCGTGTGTCTTTGGAAGAAGGGGTTAAAAGGACCGTAGCCTGGATCGCTGCCCATATGAATCGTTTTCAGATAGGAAAATATCAAATTTGAAAAGATGAAGAAGGGGAATACAATGCAAACTATAATTTTAGCGGGAGGTCGCGGTATACGCTTAGATCCATTTTCCCGAATCTTACCCAAACCCCTTTTTCCCATCGGGGACAAACCGATTGCGGAGATTTTGGTGCATCAACTCCAGCTTGCAGGCGTTAATGAAATCATCATGTGTTTGGGGTATCTTGCAGATTTTATGAAACTGTACTTCCAAGATGGTAGCTTTTTTGGTTTGAGGATTCGTTATTCTACTGAGTCTGACCCTCTAGGGACAGCGGGCCCGTTGAGAATGGTCAATGATTTAGAAGAAAATTTTTTGGTTGTAAATGGGGATGAATTAACTACCTTGGATTTCCGAGCGTTGTATGAACACCATTTAGCGATGAAAGCAGATATGACAGTGGCTGTACAGCAGAAATCTGTCAGTTCATCGTTCGGAGTCCTAGAGACTAAGGATGGTCAAATAACCGCCTATACGGAAAAGCCAACTTTTAACTATTGGGCGAGTATGGGGATTTACGTCATCAACAAACGGATTATTTCGTTAATTCCTGAAAACGAACGCTTTGATATGCCGGACTTGGTTCAACGCCTCCTTTTGGAACATGCTCAGGTAGTAAGTTATGAAAGCCAGGATCTTTGGTTTGACATTGGGACTATGGCTGACCTTGAAAAGGCAAAAGAAGAGTTCAAGCAGTTAGATTTCCCTTGTACTGATCAAAAAGTCTAAATTTCTTTAAGAAGAATGGTTTGGAAAGGAGTGGGAGAAGGGTATGAGCAAGGTATTGATCCTGGGAGGGTCAGGGATGTTAGGGCATACCCTGTTCCGCTATCTATCAGAGGATTTAACTCTTGAAGTTTTTGCTACGGTTCGTTCATCGAAGGAATTATCAGGCTGGTTACCAGCGGATCGCTTGAAGAAGGTGCGCCGAGACGTAGATATCCATCAAACAGATAGCCTTGTAAAGGTTTTTGCTGAGGTGAAGCCAGACTTTGTCGTGAATTGTATCGGAATCATCAAGCAAGTACCCGAGGCCCAAGACCCACTCGCAACGATCACCGCCAATGCACTTTTACCGCATCGGGTTGCCTTACTTTGTGGTGCAGCAGGTGCGCGAATGATTCATATAAGTAGTGATTGTGTCTTTGATGGAGAGAAAGGGAACTATTCGGAAGGCGATTTTTCTAACGCCACAGATCTCTATGGGAGAACAAAGTTCCTTGGTGAAGTAGCCTACCCTCATTGTGTCACACTGCGCACTTCAATTATTGGGCATGAATTGAAAGGTAACTATGGTTTAGTCGGATGGTTCCTTAGTCAAAAAGAAAAAGTGCGTGGTTTTAGAAAGGTGATTTATTCAGGCCTCTCAACGATTGAATTATCTCGAATTATTCATGATTACGTGATCCCGAATCCAGAAATGACGGGACTTTATCACGTATCCTCGAATCCAATTTCCAAATACGAGTTGCTTAAACTTATCAATGTTCAGTACGGTAAAAAGATAGAGATCGAACCTGAGGATAGTTTTAGACTCGACCGTTCGTTGGACTCCTCAATATTCCGCTCCTTGACCGGCTACAATCCACCAGAGTGGACGGAATTGGTTCGTAGAATGTACAGCGATTATTTGCAAGGTCCCTATCAAAAAGGGTAAGTCAAGGGGGATGAAAATGAAGATTTTTGAAAACAAAGTGGTTGTGATTACCGGTGGCACAGGTTCACTCGGTAAGGTGTTAACCCGTCGGCTCTTACAAAAGGAACTCGGTTCTCCTAAGAAAATTATTATCTTTTCGCGGGATGAAGCTAAACAACATGCTATGCGGGTCGAATATCAGCACAAACAAAACGTTACCGATGAAGTGATCTACGATAATTTTGCTCGCTTAATCGAGTTTAGAATAGGGGATATCCGTGATTATCATTCCGTCTGTTCTGTGTTAAGGGAAGCGGATATAGTCATCAATGCCGCTGCCCTCAAACAGGTACCTTCTTGTGAGTATTTTCCGTTTGAAGCGGTGCGAACTAATATCGTGGGACCGGAAAATATCATACGAGCTATTGGTGAAAATAATCTCAAAGTAGAGACAGTTGTCGGGGTCTCTACGGATAAGGCCTGTAAACCGGTCAATGCCATGGGGATTTCAAAGGCCTTGCAAGAGCGGATCTTTATAGCGGCGAACGTAACACTTCCCAAGACAAGATTTATTTGTGTGCGTTATGGTAACGTGCTGGCCTCCAGAGGATCTGTAATCCCTTTGTTCCATGAACAAATTAAGCATGGTGGTCCGCTTACGATTACGACCAAAGAAATGACGAGATTTTTATTACCCTTAGAGAGCGCAGTGGACACCATTTTTGCTGTCCTAAAGGGTGCTAAGCCCGGAGAAATATTTATTCCGAAAATTCCTGCCGCCCTTATTGAAGATGTAGCCAAGGCCTTGATGGGAGGGCGCAAGATAGTTATAAAATACACCGGAATTCGTCCAGGGGAAAAGGTTCATGAAATTATGATTTCTGAAGAAGAGGCTTGGCGGACGTATGATCGAGGGGATTATTATGCGATTAAGCCCATGCTTCCAGAACTGGTTACTGCGGAACCTGGATTACAGGTGCTGTCAAAAGAGTATAGTTCGGGCGATTCTCTCATGACCTTTGAGGAAACAGAATCTATGTTGAGAAAACATCATCTGTTGGTGGGTCAAGATCATATTGTTGAAGGAGAATTTTTGCGTTGAAAAGAAAGTTACTAAAAATTCATGATCGCTGGGCCTATGTTGACGGAAGGACGGATGGGTATGAATCATAAAGTATCAATTATTATTACCACATATCAAAGAGTGCATTTGCTACGATGGGGATTATATTCCTTATCCTTGCAGACTATGCCGTTTGAGTTTGAGACAATAGTTGTTAATGATGGAACCCTAGATGAAACTGAAAACGTATGTAACGAATTTAAAGAAAAACTCAATATAAGTTATATATTTACTGGACAAAGAAATTTAAAAGGAGAGCAAGTTTGGCGTGTGCCCAGTTTTGCTATTAATATCGGGGTAAAGCAAGCATCTGGAGATATTTTAGTTTTATGTTGTGCCGAAATGTTTCATGTTAACCAAACTATTGATAAGCTTACAAAGCCTATTTTAGATAATCCCAAATTGCTAGGTATTCCAATTGGAAAAGATGATCGTGATGGGGCTCTTTTGGAGTGTATAAATAACAATAATGGAATTCTTGATCCTGGTTTATTTAATAATGCAGTTGGTTTGAATACCTGCATGCCGTTTATGATGGCCTTACATCGTAGTCAATTCATGGAGATCGGGGGCTATGATGAAGATTTTGTCGGAATTGCTTATGATGATCGGGATTTTATCGATCGCTTGTTGGGAAACGGTTGCAGGTACTATCTTACAGATGCGAAAACAGCACATTTGTACCATCCCAGAGCAGACGGCTATTATGAGGGGGGGGGTCCCCCTGAGTGGGACTACAACAAAAATTTGTATTTTTCCAGAATCGGTAAAATAATTAGGAATGAAGGCAGAGAGTGGGGCGTTCTACAGTGATGGCAATAATATAAGTTCAAATTATATAACAGAACTGTGAAATCTGAAGGAGATAAGCTGATGGAGCAAGATTATAAACCAAAAGTGTCAATTATTATACCGGTATTTAACGGTTCCAACTATATGAAGGAAGCAATTGACAGCGCTTTGGCGCAAACTTATACAAACATTGAGGTTATAGTAATAAACGACGGTTCTAACGATAATGGAGCCACAGATAACATTGCTCTCATATACGGGGACCGGATCCGTTATTTCTCCAAAGAGAACGGTGGAGTGGCATCGGCTCTAAATTTAGGAATAAAAAACATGACAGGAGAGTATTTCTCGTGGCTCAGTCATGATGATAGCTACTTTCCTGAGAAAATCCAAATCCAGGTAGAGATTGTGCAAAAAACTAAATCGGAAGATGCAATCCTATACGGAGGTTATGAACTGATTGATGAACATTTGAATGTTATAGCGAAAGTTAGGCCAGACGCTTTGTATCCGGAAGAAAAACTAAATATTCCACTATTACCAATTTTGAGGGGACTAATTAATGGTTGTTGTTTATTAATCCATAAAAGTCATTTTGAAAGAGTTGGAGTCTTCGATGAGAAATTAAAGACAACCCAAGATTATGCGCTTTGGTTTAAAATGTTTCGCCATGCTAAACTCATATATCATAAAGAAATTTTAGTAAAGAGCCGTTTTCATCAAGAACAAAGCAGTAAGAAAATACCTGATCACATATCCGAGTGTAACCAGTTATGGATTTCATTTTTAGACCAAGTCACACCAGAAGAAATGTGTGAGATAGATGGCTTACAATATTTATTTTATAAAAGGACAGCAGAGTTTTTACAGAATAATACTCCGTATACTCTAGCACAGCAACATGCTACAGCTCACGCTGAAATGGCGATGGAAAGGATAAGTGTTATTATTCCGTTCTTTAACAGATCAAAGCTGTTATTGTCCGCGGTAAATAGTGTTTTAGATCAGACCTATGGCAAATTTGAAGTTTTGTTGATCGATGATGGGTCTACAGAAGATCTTAAAATCATTAAAGATATAATGAAGCGAGATTCTCGTGTGCGATATATATATCAGGAACACAAAGGTGCTGCTGCTGCCAGGAATTTAGGAATAAGCTTAGCAAAAGGAAGCTATATTGCCTTCCTAGATTCAGATGATATTTTTGCTCCGCAAAAACTAGAAAAGCAGATTCTTTTTATGCAAACTAAGGGATTTCATTTCTCTCATACTTCCTATCAACGTATGGATAATGACGGAAACTTAATGGGGGTAATAGACTCCGGCTCCTTTTCTGGCGAATTATTTCCACGCATAATAGGAGGGTGTTCCATAGCGTCACCAACAGTTATGATAAAGAAGGAGATATTAGAAAGTTTAAGGTTTAAAGAAGACCTAGAAATCGGCGAAGATATTTGTCTTTGGATAGATATTGCGTATTGCTACCCAATTGGTGGTATGCAAGAACCTCTTACAAATGTAAGATTTGATAGTTTCTCGGCTGCCTCAAATGTAAGGAAGCAGCAAATAGGTCTAATGAATATTGCAGACCATGTAATTAAAAACTCTTTATATGCGGTTCATAAATATTATGTATATCTCTTATTAGAAAAGCTATTATATTTATTTTCTGATAATCATTCATAATATGTTCTTTTAGAGTACCAAGTGTCATAGCCTTTAAGGAAGTTCGCCGCAATTTATGGATATTTTCTCCGAAATAATTGTAGGATCACCGAGAATATTCGTTGAGTTTGATCGGTGCCATAGGATTACAGAATGGATTACTCTCCAAGATAAAGAATGCTGCCCAGATAAACCTCCTCATTGTAGCACCCATTAATTATTACCAAGCGGATTTTTAACAAAGGGTTGTAACACTTGTTTTCAAGTTTGTTACGACCCTCCTTTTTTGACTAAAATTCAAGAGTCGTATGCTCATATTTCTCACAGCATTAACATTAAAAATGGTAACAAGAGTAGGACATGGGCAATACAATATTATTACCATTATTTAGGGGGTTTGGTATACATGCCTTATTTCACGACAGGTTTATTGGACAACAAAACGGTTGCGGGTAATAGACCTAGTTCAACGCTCTTGGTTGAGATCTTTAATGAGGATATATCGACTGTAGCTATTCAAATTGAGGGATTCTTACAGAATGGAACCACAAAAGTAAAGTATATAGATGAGTTTTTTGCCCTAACTGCGGGGAGTGTATCCCAGAGAAACTATTACACTCCATTTGATGCCTTTGAGTTTCAATTTTTTGTTAGTTCACAGGCCGTTAATGTTTTTGTTTGGGGAAAGGATTTATCAGGGAAAGATACTTCAGCATATCAAGTTGATACCGTTGAGCTTAATCTGATTTGATCAATACCCTTGATAAGGTATCATAGGTCTCTTTGGACAAAAGAAAATAGTAAAATGTAACACAAGATGTACAAGATACGTAGTATAAAGTACGGCATGCTAGGAGGTGAAACTATATGCCCTTATTAACGACAGGTTTGTTTGAAAACACTGCAGTTTTGGGCGTTAGACCGAGTTCGACGCTTACAGTAAAGATTACAAACGATGATGAAACTAGCGTAAGTATTCAAATTGAGGGATTTTTCCAAAGCGGAATTACAAAAACAATGTACGTGCAGGAGGTTTTTATCCTCGCTGCAGGAGCCGTGGCTCAAAGAATTTATTTTGCTCAATTTGATGCCTTCGAGTTTCAATTTGATGTTAGTTCGCCCGCCGTCAAGATTTCCGCCTGGGGAAAGGATACAGCCGGAAACCTTACTACAGCTCATCGAGTTGTTGCTGAAGAAGTAAATCCAATTTAAGACGCAGTCCTAACAAAATATATGGAAGGAGACAGGTTAATGGCTTCGTTAACTACCGGATTGATTGAAAACACACCAGTCTTCGGTGATAGACCAACTACAACGTTTACAGTGAAAATTACCAACGATGATACAATTGACGCTATCGTTCAAATCGAAGGGTTTTACGTGACACTGCCTTCGAAAACCCTATATGTTTTGGAGTTGTTTATTCTAGCTCCAGGGGAAGTCGCAACAAGAATCTATTATGCACAGTTTGACGAGTTTGAATTTCAGTTCATCACCAGCTCTGATGCTGTAGAGATCTCTGCTTGGGGAAAAGATGCCGCTGGAACTTTGACCACAGCTCATCGCTTGGTAGCCGCAGAACTTGATCTGATAGGTCCTAAGGCAATTACAGGAGCAACAGGGGCAACAGGAGCAACAGGAGCAACAGGAGCAACAGGAGCAACAGGAGCAACAGGAGCAACAGGAGCAACAGGAGCAACAGGAGCTACGGGAGACACAGGAGCAACAGGAGCAACAGGAGCGACAGGAGCCACGGGAGACACAGGAGCAACAGGAGCAACAGGAGCAACAGGAGCTACGGGAGACACAGGAGCAACAGGAGCAACAGGAGCAACAGGAGCAACAGGAGCGACAGGAGCCACGGGAGACACAGGCGCAACAGGAGCTACGGGAGACACAGGAGCGACAGGAGCGACAGGAGCGACAGGAGCCACAGGAGCCACAGGGGACACAGGAGCGACAGGAGCGACAGGAGCGACAGGAGCCACAGGGGACACAGGAGCAACAGGGGCGACAGGTTCAGCAGGAGCAGCAGGAGAGCCAGGAGCAGCAGGAGCAACGGGGGCAACAGGAGCAACAGGGGCAACAGGAGCGACAGGAGCGACAGGAGCGACAGGAGCAACAGGAGCGACAGGAGCAACAGGAGCCACGGGAGCAACAGGAGCGACAGGAGCGACAGGAGCGACAGGAGCGACAGGAGCGACAGGAGCAACAGGGGACACAGGAGCGACTGGTGCCGGGTTGGCTGCATTCGGTTATGCATATGAACTTGCAACTATAGCCGATGCAACAGTAGTAGGCGGGGCAGATGTACCTTTCAGTAATAATGGCCCACTTACTAATATTACCCATACTGCAGGTACTACCACTGTAACTGTTACTACTGCAGGAGTCTACCAAATTGACTATAGTGTGAGTATAACAGCTGGACTTGGTTCGGCAATTGCTATTGCAGTGAACGGCACTGTAGATGCATCAACGAACGTTACAGCGCTCGTTGCAGTTGGTGAGGTTTCAGGGCAGGCAATGTTAACATTCGCTGCTGGAGATGTTTTGACACTTAGAAATAACTCAGCAGTTCCGTTTACTATGACTTTAGCACCAAGTGTAGGAGCACAATTAACAGTAGCAAGATTAAATTAATAAATTATTAAGGGGCTTACCTGAAAACATTTTGTTTCATGGTTGTCCCTTTATTTATTAATATAATTTCTAATTGCACTTCAGGATATGTTTCCTAACAATAATAGGTTTATTATGATGGCAATTTGTCATCGTTCTGAAATAGCTCTTTAATTGTCAGTTGATAGAAAGATGGATGAACAAGCATATAGTTTGGGTAACAAAAAATGAACCCGTACAATACAATGCTATAAACCATAAATTGTTAATCTCATAAATATTACTGCCATATCAGAGGTGTAAATAATTGGCGACATTTCAACTTTGAAATAATAGAGCAAGGAGACAAGAGAATGGCTGAGTTAACTACCGGATTAATCGAAAATACTCCGGTTGCCGGTGTAAGACCAACGTCAACGTTTACAATAAAAATCACCAACGACGATACAATCGCTGCTACCATTCAAATTGAAGGCTTTTACGTGACAGGAACTACGAAGACACAGTACGTCGCGGAAGCGTTTACTTTGGCAGCGGGGAACGTTGCAACCAGAAATTATTTTGCACAGCTTGACGAGTTTGAATTTAAGTTTATCACCAGCTCTGATGCAGTAGAAATCTCCGCTTGGGGAAAAAATGCTGCTGGAAATTTGGTTGCAGCTCATCGCTTGGTACCCGCAGAACTTGATCCAATAGGGTTTAATGGAGCGACAGGAGCGACAGGAGCCACAGGAGCCACAGGAGCAACAGGAGCAACAGGAGCCACAGGAGCGACAGGAGCGACAGGAGCAACAGGAGCCACAGGAGCCACAGGAGCGACAGGAGCGACAGGAGCAACAGGAGCAACAGGAGCGACAGGAGCAACAGGAGCGACAGGAGCGACAGGAGCAACAGGAGCGACAGGAGCAACAGGAGCGACAGGGGCCACAGGGGCCACAGGAGCCACAGGAGCAACAGGAGCCACAGGAGCAACAGGAGCAACAGGAGCAACAGGAGCGACAGGGGCCACAGGGGCCACAGGAGCAACAGGAGCGACAGGAGCGACAGGAGCAACAGGAGCAACAGGAGCAACGGGGGACACAGGAGCAACAGGAGCCACAGGAGCAACCGGAGCAACAGGAGCAACCGGAGCAACAGGAGCGACAGGAGCAACCGGAGCGACAGGAGCGACAGGAGCAACCGGAGCAACAGGAGCCACAGGAGCAACGGGAGCGACAGGAGCGACGGGAGCGACAGGAGCAACAGGAGCGACAGGAGCAACAGGAGCGACAGGAGCGAC
>JARLHW010000231.1 GCA_031292075.1 Desulfosporosinus sp. | reverse complement strand
CGCATGATAACACTTCTTTCTTGGTTGATTTGGCTAGACACTTAATTATACCAAGAATCCTGTATTCATGCGGATTTTTGCAATATTTCCATCTCTTTTCAGGTCGAAATTTCGCGGGTTTTATGGGTGCGAAACTTCAGGGGTATTATATGGACGCATCTTTATTAGTTGTAATTTCATATTTCCTATCTACTGTACTTTATAAATTTAAGCAACAGGAGTTGCAGCATAAGTATAACTTGGAGGATTTAGTCAAAGAGCGGACTAAGGAATTACAGGCTGCCAATGTTTTACTTTCGTAGGAAATATCGGAGCGCAAACGAACTGAAAATGAGATGGCTCGCCTTCAAGAACTTAGCCTTATAGGTGAGGTGGCTGCAGGTATTGGTCACGAAGTCAGGAATCCAATGACCACCGTGCGAGGTTATCTTCAACTGTTAGGTAGTAAGGAAGAGTTTTCTAAATACAATGGACAGTTCGCTTTGATGATCGATGAGCTGGACAGAGCAAATGCAATTATTACAGAGTTCCTTTCCTTGGCGAAAGATAGGGTAGTTGAATTAAATGTGCAAAGTCTTAAAGAAATCGTTCAAAACATATTTCCATTAATCCAAGCGGATGGATTGATTTCAGATAAGTACATACAGTTGGAACTAGACGAAGTCGAGGAAATCCCTCTCGACAAAAAAGAAATCCACCAATTAATTCTTAATCTTGTTCTAAACGGCTCGCAGGCAATGTCCCCTGGTGGAACTATGAAAATAAGAACGTTTATGGATAAAGAAGAAATTGTATTGTCCGTAGAGGATGATGGTAAAGGGATAACACCAGAAGTGCTTGGAAAAATTGGCACCCCATTCTTCACTACAAAAGAATACGGAACTGGTTTAGGATTAGCAGTTTGTTATAGCATTGTAGCCCGACATAATGCAAAAATCGATATCGAAACTGGCCCAACAGGGACAACTTTTTTTGTTCGATTTAAAAAATAAATAAGTTCTTGTGCGGAACGTGCACGATAGTGTACTTATCTGCGAGAACACAGGCTAAAGGCCTTGCGGTCCTAAACCGTGCTCGATGCCCATATCTGGGCGAACACCGCCGGGGTCGGGGTTGGGGTACTTAAAAGGATATTTTTCTTCAAAGAAAGGAAGGATTGGGTATGGGTTTAAAGGTAACCGTCTTAGTAGATAACACAGTGGGGGTTACGACGGGTGTGGTGGCTGAATGGGGGCTGGCGATGCTCCTGGATTTTGGTGATGAACGTATCTTATTAGATACTGGTGAACAAGGTAACATTGTCAAAAATGCTAAGGCTATGGAGATTGATCTTGGCCAGGTCGATAAACTGGTACTAAGCCATGGACATTATGATCACACCGGAGGACTGATGGAATTTCTCAAGAGTAAAGGGCCAATCCCGGTTTATGCCCATCCGGAGTTGTTGATGGGGCACTATGGACGGAGTTCCAGTGGTCAAGGTGAACATTATATTGGTGTACCGTACAGGTTGGAGCAGCTTGAAAGTGCCGGAGCGAATTTTATTTGGCAGCGGGATCCTATGAAAATAAGACCGGATCTATGGCTGAGCGGCGAAATACCACGCAACACGGATTTTGAGCGGGTGGATGATCGCTTGTTGCAGAAAGATGGGTTACAGTTTGTGCAGGATCTGCTGCCGGATGATTTTAGTCTGTTCTATCAAAATGACGAAGGATTGGTAATTTTCTTTGGTTGTGCTCATGCCGGACTAGTAAATATAGT
>JARLHW010000230.1 GCA_031292075.1 Desulfosporosinus sp. | reverse complement strand
CCAAAACCCCAAAACCCCAAAACCCCAAAACCCCAACTGAGTGGTGTCTCACGGGTGATCGTTGTTTGCGAGAATGTGGTGGTAAGTATTATATAAAATGATGCAAGAACAGGATGAGGAAGCAAAATTGAGCTGGGAAGATACAGTTCCAGCACAGAGCAGAAAGGGCGAGATACAGCTCACCGATATCCTCGATGCGGAAGAGTACAAGGCCGCCAAATTCGTATTTCCGCCACTCTACGACAATCATTCACGAAAAGTCTACAAGATTGTCAACGGAAAGGATATATGCGTGCTCAAGCTCGCTGATACCGATTCTTTAAACGTGGAATTACTCAAAGGCTTCTCTGACGAGTGCAAGAGGGGATGGCTTTTGGGCCTTGAGTGTCCTCACTTCGTCAAGGTCAAAGGCATCCGTGGCTTCAAAGGCGAGGCCAGTAATCGAACGGAGATTTTGATGGAATATGGCGGGGAGAATCTGCTCAAATTAGCACGGACGGCCACAAAAGAAGAAATGACGATGTTTGTGCTGCAATCAGTGATTGCTCTGAGATATTGCGAGGCGCGAAGAATCTGTCATCTGGATATCAAACCGTCTAACATGGTCTTTCGGGACGGGATACTGCGGATAATAGATCTAGGGATTGCCATAGAGTTCGAACTGCGGGGCGAGGTGTCGGTTCCGCTGGGGGAAAAATACAAAAGCAAGCTGTATGGGTGGACTAATTTATATGCTCCGCCAGAGTGTCTGAAGCTTAGCAAGAATGATATAGCCTCGAAGTACATAGGGAGCAAGGTCGATGTGTATTGCTGGGGTATAACTTTCTATACACTGCTGTGTGGGATCAGTGAGTACGATGTAATTAAATTAAAAGAGGATCGCAAAAAGGCAACAGAAAAAGAGTATAACGAGGGCTTCCTGGCGGAGTTGAAAGCACGGAAAGAGCTGCGCGAATTCAATCCTAAGGTCAACATGGCGGAGATAATTGCTGCCTGTCTTTGTTATATCCCTGAGAAAAGGTGTTCCTTCGAACAGCTCGAGCAGCTGTTGGAACCTGTTTCTGACTCCGCATACAGCAATGATCAGGACGCTGCTGAGATATACATATTAATAGGACAGAGGTATTCAGAACAACTTGGAAACGAAAAGGCGGCGCTGCGTTACCTGCAAAAATCATTAGACATAAATATTAAACTTAAACTGGATGTCGCGAAGTCGTACAGAGCGATAGGTAATGCATACAGAAGGGCGTATAAGAAACAGACGGCCTTGGATTACCTCATGAAGGCGCTCGCAATTCAGCAGAAAAGGCCAGAGCACCTGGATATCGCTGACACATACAAAGCTTTAGGATCGCTATATGCGGATTTTGCTGATGCTCAAAAGTCATTGGAGTACTACCTCAAGGCTCTAGCGATAACGGAAAAGGTGTTGGGGCTGGAGCATAAAAAAACTGCAAGCTTGTGCAGCAGTATAGGATATATATATTTTAAGCTTGGCGACTTCAATAATGCGAAAGAGTTCCTGCTCAGGGCATTACAAGTGCAGGAAAAACATCCGAAGGAGCTTAATGAGCAAATTATAACTACCTATGCAAAACTTGGCTTAGTGTATCAGCAATTCGGCGACTATAAAACGGCGTTGGTGTATCACCAGAAGATGGCTATCATAAGTGAGGATGCTTTAGGTGTGGAGAATTTGAGAAACGTGAGCGTATACCATGAACTCGGGAATGACTACAATAAGATGGGTGATTCTAAGAGATCGCTGGAGTATCACCTTAAAGCCCTTGATATCGCAGAGAAGACTCTGGGCGCAAATAATCTGCTGACAGCAGCGTCTTACAATAACGTCGGGGGCGCGTACATATCGCAGGGCAACAATCAAAAAGCGCTCGATTATTTCTCCGGTGCGCTTCGAGTCTACGAAAGTTTTCTGGGCACAGAGCACCCGGAGACGGCCAGGGTGTATCACAATATGGGGGAAGTCTATAGAGTCACCGATAACAACGCAAAGGCGCTGGAATACCATACCAAGGCGATGAAAGTATTTGAGAAGACGTTAGGGCCGAAACATCCAGAAACCGTGGACTCGTGCAAGTGCATTGGGATAGACCTACTAGAAGTGAATCAGCCTGAGCAGGCATTGCCCAATCTATTCAAGGCGTTGAATATAGAGGAAAATTTTATTGGAGCTAAGCACGTAAAAACTGCACTAACGTACGAAAGAATCGGTTACGCCTATCAACTGGAAGGGAAAAGGGATGAGTCATTTAAGTACTTTCAAAAGGCAATTGATCTTCGGGAAAAGCTTCTAGGCTCGATGCACCCTCTGACTGTTGATGCACATAGCAGTCTCGGATACGCGTACTACCATTTTGGAAACTACGAGGAATCACTGAAGTGCCACCTCAGAGTACTGAATATAAGAAGGAAAATGCTGGGCCCACAGCATAGTGAGACTTTGGTATTGTACGTTATGGTAATAAAAGAGTGCATGAAAATTTTATACAATGACAGTGCTGAGCACTACTTTGAGCGCATGAAGAATGCCATCGATGCCGTTCCAGAGCAGAAGAAGTAACTATAATCATCTCATCTTCGAATGAATTTACACTATTCCAATCGTGAGCACACATATACTATTCGCGCCGCCTTATAATTTAGTGAAAACAAATTTATATGTTTGTCCTATAGATTTTGTTCAAGGAATGAGGACCAGAAATCTGGGAAGTTTCGGAGGCGCTTTTTCCTTGATTCGGGCCGACTTGTCAATCAGCTTTTTCGCCAAACGCAAAAGAGCCTGACACTCCTCCAAATAGGCGGCAAAACAACATCTGATGATTGCCCGCGAATATGCTACTATGGTGCCAGAGGCTGGCAGCTGTTTGCGGCCATGTGTGAGTGAAGGTTTCACAGTTGGTCGTTGTTTGCTGTGAACATTATAGCGCGAATCGAACAGAGTCGTTCCTTTTCATCTCTGTGCACCCCGGCAGTGTGATGCGTG